>DAIDTV010000031.1 GCA_027457005.1 Chloroflexota bacterium | reverse complement strand
CCGACGGGCCGGCGCGGCCGCCCGCCGCCCGGACCCCGTGGCCGACGGCCGGTGACCCGGTGGCCTGCGGCGCGGGCGTGCCCTGGGGCATCATGTCCGACGTGGACCAGCTGCATCGGACCATCGCCTACGCGGCGGTGGCGGGGACGTTGCTCGCACTCGGATGGACGGCGGCCGTCCTGGTCACGGGGCGAGGAGGGGGACAGCGGCTCGAGTCGCTGCAGTCGGCGGTGGTGGGCATCGTCGCGATCGGGGCCGTGGTGGGTCTTCTCCTGTTGCTGACCGGCCACGCGCCGAACGACCCGATCCACCTCCTGTACGGCTTCCTGGTCGTGGCCGCGATACCCTTCGCCAGGTCCTTCGGCCCGCGGGTCTCGCCCCGTGGGCGCGTGGTGCTCGGCCTGGTGGGCCTGGTGGCGGTGGGCCTCTTCCTGCTCCGCCTCTTCATGACCGGCTGACGCCCGAACGGGACCTCGCGACGCCCGACCAGGCTCCGCTGCCCTCCTCCACGTTTCCCACCGCGGGGGCCCCGGAACGAACTCCCATCGCCTCACCTGCACCCCGGGCGCCGTTCGACGATGATGGCGGAGTCCGAACGCAACCTGGGGGTTCACCATGAAAATCGCGATCCTGGGCACGGGGAACGTGGGGAGGGCGCTCGCGCGCTCGACGACGCGCGCGGGCCACGACGTCGTCCTGAGCTCCTCGAATCCCGCGGCGGCCCAGGGGGTCGCCGCGGCCATTGGCGCCCGCGTGGCGGCGACCAACGCGGAGGCCGTCAGCGGTGCCGAGGTCGTGATCCTCGCCGTCCCCACCGCCGTGGTCGCCGACGTGGTGTCCGACCTCCGCTCGGCACTCGACGGCCGGATCCTGGTCGACGTCACCAACCGCCCCACGCCCGATCCCGACGGGAAGCGAACCTCGTCGATCGCGGAGGAGCTGCAGGCGCTGGCCCCGCGGGCACGGGTCGTGAAGGCGTTCAACACCGCCTTCGCCGCCCGCCAGGAGGAGCCGAACATCGGCGACATCCAGGCGGACGCCTACGTCGCGGCCGACGACGAGGACGCCAAGCGGCAGATCCTCCGGCTGGCCGAATCCATCGGCTTCCGGCCCATCGATGTCGGTCCGCTGGCACAGGCCAGGACGCTCGAGGGCATGGCGTGGATCCACATCAGCCTGCAGATGCAGCACCAGTGGCCCTGGCAGAGCGCCTGGAAGATCGTGGGCCCCACGGGGCAGCCCGAAGGCTGAACGGCGTGCCGCGTCCCAACCAGGCGGTACGCGCCGAGCCCCGGGGGATCGGGACCGCCGGCGCCTCCGAGCCGCTGCGGCGGGAGGTGCGGCTGCTGGGCTCGTTGCTCGGGCAGGTGCTCGTCGAGCAGGGCGGCCCGGACCTCCTGGACCTGGTCGAGCGTGTCCGTCGCCGCACGATCTCGCTGCGGGCGAAGCCGGACCCCGAGGAGCGTCGGCGGCTCCGCGAGGAGCTGGACGGCCTCGACCTCGCGGTGGCCGAGCGCCTGGCCCGCGCGTTCACGCGGTACTTCCAGCTGGTGAACCTGGCCGAGGAGAAGGCGCGCGTGCGCGCCCTGCGCCGTCGCGAGCGCGCGTCGCCGGAGGGGTTCGTGGGCGAGAGCCTCGGGGCTGCCGTCCGGGAGCTCGCGACGCTGGGCTGGGACCGTGGCCGGATCGAATCCCTGCTCGCCGGCCTGTCCATCCACCCGGTCCTGACGGCGCATCCCACCGAGGCCCGCCGCCGGACGCTCCTCGTCGCCCTGCGCCGTGTCTACGACCTGCTCGACCGGCTGGACGACCCGCGGCTCGCTCCCAGGGAGGACCGCGAGGTGCGGCGCCGCCTCCGGGAGGCCATCACGATCCTCTGGCAGACCGACGACCTGCGGGACGTGCGCCCCTCTCCGCTGGACGAGGTCCGTTCGGCCATGGTGTTCTTCGACGCGACTCTCTTCGGGGCCGCGCCGCGGGTGCTTCGGGCGCTCGATGCGGCACTGGACATGGTGCCGGACACGGACGCGGCCGGCGGGCCCGAGCCGGTCGCGGGGACTGGCACCGACCGACCGATCCGCCTGGTGGATCTCGACGGGGGGTCGGATGCCCGGCGGACCGGGACGCGCCCACCAAGGGTGCCCTCCTTCCTGCGCTGGGGCACCTGGATCGGTGGCGACAGGGACGGCAACCCGAACGTGACCGCGGCAGTTACGCGCGCCACGCTGCGGATCCAGGCTCAGCACGCGTTGCGGGCGTATGAGCACGTCGCCGAACGGCTGCTGCAGACCGTCGCCATCTCGAGCAGCCGCACGCCGGTCCCGCCCGCCCTGGACGCGTGGCTGGCGTCGCAGGCCGAACGCCACCCGGACGCGGCGCTCGAGCTGGGGCGCCGGTTCGCGGCCGAGCCGTACCGTCGGGCGTTCGGGTTCGTCGGGGAGCAGCTCCGACACACGCGCGTCCGCCTCGCGGACGAGCGGTTCCCGGTGGATGCGGGCAGTGCCCGGGCGCCCTGCGGCTGCGGCGGGTACGCGTCCCCGGTCGACCTGCTCGCGGATCTCCGGATGATCCAGGAGGCGCTCTCGGCAGCCGGCGCGGGACGGGTGGCCTGGGGCGAGGTGCAGGAATTCGTCTGGCAGGTGCAGACGTTCGGCTTCCATCTCGCCGAGCTGGAGGTGCGTAAGCACGCGGATGCGCACCGCGCCGCGCTGGCGCTGCTGCGTGCGGGTGCCGGAGATGACGCCGAGGCGTCGCCCGGCGTGCCGGTCGGGGAGGTGCTGGACACCTTCCGCGCCATCTCGGAGCTCCAGGCGGAGTTCGGGGCGGAGGCCTGCAGGCGGTACGTGATCAGCTTCACCCGGGAGCCGGGGGACGTCCTCGCGGTGCTGGAGCTGGCCCGCGTGGCCGACGCGTCGGGTGGGCTGGCCGACCGCCTGGACGTGGTGCCGCTGTTCGAATCGCTCGACACCCTGCAGTCGGCCGGGGCCCTGTTGCGGGCCCTGGTGCGGGATCCGGGGTATCGCGACCACATGGCACGCCGGGGCCATCGCCAGGAGGTGATGCTCGGCTACTCCGATTCCAACAAGGAGTCCGGCTTCCTGGCCGCTTCGTGGGCCCTCCACCGGGCGCAGGCCGATCTGGCCGCGGTGGCCGCCGAGGAGGGGATCGAGCTGACGCTCTTCCACGGCCGGGGAGGGGCGATCGGGCGCGGAGGCGGCCCCACCAACCGCGCGATCCTTGCCATGGCCGCCGGTTCGGTGCGCGGTCGCCTGAAGCACACCGAGCAGGGCGAGGTGATCGCCGCGCACTACGGGAACCCGGCCATCGCGCTGCGCCAGCTGGAGCAGGCGGCACACGCCGTCATCGGGGCCTCGACGCCGGAGCACGACCGGCGCGTGGCGGAGGCGGCGGTCCGCTGGGGCCCGGCGATGGACGAGCTCGCCGACGTGGCCCGGGCGGCGTACCGGTCCCTGGTGTGGGAGGAGCCGGGCTTCGCCGGGTACTTCGCGGCGGCCACGCCGATCGCCGAGATCTCCGGGCTCAACCTGGGCTCGCGGCCGGCAGCACGGGCTCGTGCCGCGGCGGACGGCGGTGACGGGACCCGGCGTGCCGTCGTGGGCGAACGCGCCGACTCGGGCGGGCAACCCGGCCCCGGCACCGCCTTCCTCGACGACCTCCGCGCGATCCCGTGGGTGTTCGCCTGGTCGCAGAGCCGCGCCTTCGTGCCCGGCTGGTTCGGCCTGGGGACCGCCCTCGACACGTTCGTGCGCCGGCACGGCGAGTCCGGGCTGCAGGACCTGCGCGCGATGTACGGGGGGTGGCCGTTCTTCACCTCCACCCTTGACAACGCCGAGATGGTGCTGGCAAAGGTGGACCTGGGAGTGGCCTCGTCCTACGCGGCCCTCGCGCGCGGTGTGCCGGACGCGGACCGTCTCTGGGAGGCCATCCGGCTCGAGTACGAGCGCAGCGTGAGCGGCCTGCTCGCCGTCACGGGTCGAGCCCGCCTCCTCGATGGGTCGCCCGTGGTCCAGCGGAGCATCCAGCTGCGCAACCCCTACGTCGAGCCGCTGAGCGAGGTGCAGGTCAGGCTCCTCGCACGCCTGCGCTCCCTGCCGGTCGATGATCCCGAGCGCGAGCGGATCCTGCGGGTGGTGCAGCTGACCGTGAACGGCGTCGCGGCGGGGCTCCAGGGGACCGGCTGACGGGCAGGCGTGGCACCGGCCGACGGGTACCGCGCGGCCGGCTGACGGGCAACGTGCGACCGGCCGACGGGCCGGCGTGGCTCCGGCTGTTGCGGCGCCAGGACCCCGATGGTGGCACCCGGCCGTACCGCGTGCCCGGGCCGGGACGTGGCACCCTGCTCCCGCGCTCGCGCCGGCCCCCCATGTGGCACGCTATGCGCGCCATGCCCCCCACCTCGGACCGCCCCGCGCGCCCGCATCCGTCACCGGCCGCTCCGCCGCTGCCTGCCGAGGATCCCGCCCTGCGCGGTGCGCCGCTGGACCTCGACGAGCTGGCCCTCCACTGGCGGGCCACCGCCGCCCGTTCCGCGATGACCGCGGAGGAGATGCGCGGCGCGGACCACAAGGCGCAGCTGATGGGCACGTCCGGGCGGTGGCTCATGGAGCAGGCGGGAGCCGCGCCGGCGGCCGCGGTCCGCGCGCTGCTGGCGACCACGGACCGGCTCGCGAAGGGCACCGTGCTGGTCCTGGCCGGTCCCGGCAACAACGGCGGCGACGGCTGCGTCGCGGCGCGGTACCTCGCGCGGGCCGGCCACCGGGTCGCGGTCGTGCTCGTGGCGGCGGAGTCGCGCCCCACCACGCCCGATGCGGCGAGCAACTGGGACGCGCTGGCGAACGTGGCAAACGCCGAGCGCATCCACGCGCCGCAGGCGCGCGACCTGCAGATGCTCGGGCAGGGGATCGAGAAGGCCGCCGTGGTGGTGGACGCCCTGCTGGGCACCGGGGTTCGGGGCGAGTTGCGGGAACCGATCCGCAGCGCCGTGGACCTGGTGCGCCGCGCCCGCGCCGCCGGCGTCCCGGTGCTGGCGGTCGACACTCCCACCGCGATCGACCTCACCAGCGGCGATCCGTCCGACCCGGCGGTCCGGGCGGACGTGACGGTCACGTTCCACCGGCCCAAGGTGGGGCTCCAGACCAGGAACGGACGTGCGCTCGCGGGCCGGGTGCTGGTGGCCCCGATCGGGATCCCGGCCGACGCGGATCGCTAGTGAGCGGACAGGGCAGGGGGATGCGATGACAGTCACGGACGAGGCGAGCGGGCGAGGCGCGGGCGCCCCGGGATCCGTCCCGGGCAGCGCCGCGGGATCTGCCGCGGGATCTGCCGCAGGCTCCGCGGCGGGCACGGCCCCGGTGTCCGCGGCGGGTGGAGCCGCGCAGCCTCCCAGGGCCGGGCCGTGCGCGACCGCGAGGTGCTGCTGCTCGCCGCGTTCTGCGTGGTGGTCGTGCTCGGGCTCCAGTTCCTGGGAATCGTCTTCCCGCCGTTGGCCGACGCGATCGGCCGTCCGCCGACCGTGATCGTGGCGCTCGTGGTGGTCACGGCCGTGGTGCTGGCCCGCGCGCTGTGGGCCTCGATCCGCCGCGGATGATGCGCCGGTGATCGCGGCGAGCCTGACGGGCGCGCGCCATGCCCGGGATCGGTTGCGCCTGCCGGGGCACGCCCGTACCATCGCCGATGTGACGCGTCCCCGACATCAGCCGTGGGATCCCCCGGCACCGCGGGCTTCCGCGGGGCTGATCCACCGCACAGGAGCCTGCTGAGACCGTGGCCGTCGGATCGTCCAACTCGTTCGACCTCGTCGTCCTCGGGGGCGGCACCGGAGGGTACTCGGCCGCGTTCCGGGCCGCCCAGATGGGGCTGCGCACGGCGCTCGTCGAGGAGGCCCGGATCGGCGGCACCTGCCTCCACTGGGGCTGCATCCCGACCAAGGCGATGCTCGAGTCGGCCGACCTGTACGCCCGCATCCGGGACGCCTCGACCTTCGGGCTGAGCGTCGGCGAGACCGGCGTCGACATGGGCGTGATCGCCCGGCGGCGCACGCAGGTGGTGGACCGGCTGACCAAGGGCCTGATGAGCCTGGTCAAGAAGAACCAGGTCGAGTTCGTGCACGGGCGGGGCGTGCTCGAGAAGGCCACCACGGTGCGGGTCGCGCTGGTCGGCGAGGACGGCACGCCGGGAACCGGCGGCGAGCGGGTCCTCGACGCGACCGACGTGATCCTGGCCACCGGCAGCCGCGTGAAGAGCCTGCCCGGCCTGGTGCCGGACGGCACGCGCATCGTGACCAGCGACGACGTGCTCCGCAGCGACTCGCTGCCGGAGAGCCTGATCGTGGTGGGCGCGGGCGCCGTGGGCGTGGAGTTCGCCTCCTTCTACCGCGACATGGGCGCCGAGGTGACGCTCCTGGAGTACCTGCCCTCGGTCGTGCCGCTGGAGGACGCGGAGGTTGGCCAGGTGCTGGAGCGTGCCTTCAAGCGCCGCGGCATCGCCGTGATGACCAGCGCCCGCTTCGACCCCGCCGCGGTCACCGTCGACGCCGACGGGGTGCGCCTGTCGGTCGGCCCCGAGGGCAAGGAGCCGAAGGAGCTGCGCGCCGCGCAGATGCTGGTCGCCACCGGCCGTGCCGCCAACGTCGAGGGGATCGGCCTCGCGAAGACGCGTGCCGTGATCGACCGCGGGGTCGTGAAGGTCGACGGCCGCATGCGGACGGCGGAACCCCACCTCTACGCCATCGGCGACCTCGTCGGCGGGCTCCTCCTCGCGCACGTTGCCGCGCACGAGGGGATCACCGCGGTGGAGACGATCTGCGGGCTCGAGCCGGACCCCATCGACTACACGATCATGCCGCGCGCCACCTACTCGCGGCCGCAGATCGGGTCGATCGGGCGTTCGGAAGATGAGTTGAAGCGGGACGGCGTTCCCTACACCGTTGGCAAGTTCCCCTGGACGGCGAATGCCAAGGCACTCATCGGGGGCGAGCACGACGGGTTCGCCAAGGTGCTCGCGCACGCCGAGACCGACCGGGTCCTGGGGGTGCACCTCGTGGGCCCCCACGTGACCGACCTGATCGCCGAGCCGAGCGTGGGCATGCTCCTCGAGTCCACCGCGTGGGAGATCGCGGCCGCCGTGCATCCCCACCCCACACTCTCCGAGGCGATCGGCGAGGCCGCCATGGCGGTCGCCGGACGCTCGATCAACTTCTAGGACGTTCTGCAGGGAGGGCAGCGGTGGCCGAGGCGTCGATCGGAACGAGCGAGCTGGCCGCCCGGAACGGCCTCCGCGACGACGACCTCCTCCGGATGTACCGCCTGGTCGCGCTCTCCCGGGCGATCGACGAGCGCATGTGGGTGCTGAACCGTTCCGGCAAGGCGGCGTTCGTGATAAGCGGCCAGGGACATGAGGGCGCGGAGGTCGGGATCGTCTCGTCGCTCCGGCCCCACCTCGACTGGCTCGTCCCGTACTACCGCTCGATCGCGGCGGTGCTCACCTTCGGGATGACGCCGCGCGAGATCCTGCTCGCGCAGTTCGCCCGGGCCACCGACCCGTCGTCGGGGGGGCGCCAGATGCCCGGCCATTACGGTTCGGCGGAACACAACATCCTGTCCACCAGCGCCCCGGTCGCCACGCAACTGCTGCACGCGGTCGGCATCGCGATGGCCGCGAAGAACCGCCGCACCGGACAGGTCGCGCTCACCGAGCTCGGGGAGGGGTCGAGCAACCAGGGGGACTTCCACGAGGGGCTGAACTTCGCGGGGATCCACCACCTCCCGGTGGTCTTCGTGGTCGAGAACAACGGCTACGCGATCAGCGTGCCGATGTCCCTGCAGAGTCCCATCGCGAACATCGCGGACCGCGCGGCCTCCTACGGATTCCCCGGGGTCGTGGTGGACGGCAGCGACGTGCTGGAGTGCTACCGGGCGGGCCGCGAGGCGATCGACCGGGCCCGGCGCGGTGACGGCCCGACCCTCATCGAGGCCAAAGTGACCCGGCTCACGGCGCATTCCTCGGACGACCAGCAGACCAGGTACCGCTCGCAGGAGGACCTGGACGCCGGGCGACAGCGCGACGCGCTGCCTCGCTTCCGCCAGCAGCTCCGCGACGCGGGCGTGCTCGACGATGAGCGCGAATCGGCGATCGCGGCCGGCGTGAAGGCTGCGGTCGACGATGCCACCGACTGGGCGGAGAACCAGCCGGAGCCGGATCCGGCAACCGCCATGCGCCACGTCTACGCCGAACCGGAGGGAGACCGCTGATGCCCGTCCGGACCTTCATCGAGGCGATCCGCGGCGCCCTCGCGTCCGAGATGCGGCGCGACGAGCGCGTGATCGTGCTGGGGGAGGACGTGGGGCTGAAGGGCGGCGTGTTCCTCGCCACGGACGGCCTCCAGGCGGAGTTCGGGGTCGAGCGGGTGATCGACACGCCACTCACCGAGTCGATGATCGTCGGCGCCTCCATCGGCGCGGCGGTCAACGGGCTGCTCCCGGTGCCGGAGATCCAGTTCGCCGACTTCATCCTGCCGGCCTTCAACCAGATCGTCAGCGAGGCCGCCCGGATGCGCTACCGCTCGAACGGCGCCTTCGGCTGCCCGATCACGATCCGTGCTCCGTACGGAGGCGGCGTGCACGGCGCGCTGTACCACAGCCAGTCGCTGGAGGCGTTCTTCACCCACGTCCCGGGGCTCAAGGTCGTGATCCCGTCGACCCCGTACGACGCGGCCGGCCTGCTCCGCAGCGCGATCCGGGACCCGGATCCCGTGCTGTTCTTCGAGCACAAGAAGATGTACCGGTCGGTGCGCGGCGAGGTTCCCGACACGGACTACACGGTGCCGCTGGGCAGGGCGCAGGTGAGGCGCTCGGGCACGCAGATCACGGTGGTGGGGTACGGGCTGATGGCGCATCACGCCATGGAGGCGGCCGAGCTGGTGGAGGCCGAAGGTATCAGCGTCGAGGTGATCGACATCCGGACGCTCCGCCCGCTGGACCTCGACACGCTGCTCTCCAGCGTGAGGCGCACCGGCAAGTGCGTGGTGGTGTACGAGGACAACAAGTTCGGGGGCTACGGGGCGGAGATTGCCGCGATCCTCGCAGAGCAGGCGTTCGACTTCCTCGACGGACCGGTTCTGCGGGTGGCCGGGCCCGACGTGCCGGCGGTGCCCTACGCGCACGCGCTCGAGGACTGGTTCATGGTGAATCCCGACAGGATTGCCGCCGGCATCCGCCAGCTGGCCGCGTACTGACGGCACCGAACCGCGAGATCGGCGAAACTAGGGAACGTCGCGGCCGCCACGACCCACGAGTACGCTCGTGGCCGGGCGAGCCGGGCCACGAGCCGATCCTCGGAGGAATGATCAAGTGCCCAGGGTGACGATGCCGCAGCTCGGTGAGAGCGTCGCGGAGGGGACGATCGGCCGCTGGCTCAAGCAGGTCGGCGACCACGTGACGAAGTACGAGCCCATCGTCGAGGTGATCACCGACAAGGTGAACGCCGAGGTGCCGTCCCCGTTCGAGGGCACCCTCGCCGAGATCCTGGTCCAGGAGGGTGCCACCGTCCCCAACGGGGCGGAGATCGCGGTGATCGAGGATGCCGGCGAGGTCGCCGCGGGCCCGGCGCCGGCGCCGGCCGCCGCAGCCGCCGCGGGACAGGCGCCGGCCGCCGCATCCGCCGCGCAGGCACCGGCCGCCGCGCCCGTCGCGCCGGCGCCGGCGGAGGCCCCGGTCTCCACGGTGACCCAGCACGGGCCCGCCGGGTCCGACGAGCGGACCGTCGACGAGATGCGTGCCGCCGCGGCAGCTCCGGCCGCAGCTCCGGCCGCCGCCCCCTCCACCGTCCCGGCCGCCGGCGGGAACGGCGTGGCTCCCGCCGCACCGGAGCCTTACCAGGGCCCGGTGACGCCCGCGGTGCGCCGGCTCGCCAGCGAGAACGGTGTGGACCTGGCCGCGGTGCGCGGTACCGGACACGGTGGACGCGTGACGCGCGAGGATGTCCTCGCCTTCGTGGCATCTCGCGCGGGAACTGCGCCCTCCGCCGCCGGGCCGCAGGCTGCGCCGCCGCCGGCCGTCCCGGCTCCCTTGGCCCCGCCGGCCCAGTCGGCCTTCCCGCCCCCCGGGGCGCCTCCCGCCGCTCCCGGCCCATCGACCGCCGCCCCGCCGGCGGTCCTCGGCGAGGGTGACCAGCTCAAGCCCATGACCCAGATGCGGCGGGGGATCGCGGCGCAGATGGCCCGCGCCGTGTCGGTGCCCATGGCATACCTGACGCTCGAGGTCGACATGTCGGGCGTCGTGGCGCTCCGTGAGGCGATGAAGCGCGAGTACGAGGCACGCGAAGGGATCGGCCTGTCCTACGTCGCGTTCGTCACCAAGGCCGCCGTCGAGGCCCTGCGCCGCCACCCCGACATCAACGGCCACTGGACCGACCAGGGGCTGTTGCGCCGGGCCCACATCAACGTCAGCGTGGCCGTCGCGGTGGACGACGGTCTCATCGCGCCCGTGATCCACGACGCCGACCGGCTGAGCATCAACGGGCTCAACCGCGCGGTGGTCGATCTCGCCGACCGTGCCCGCGGCAACCGGCTGCGCCTCGAGGACCTGCAGGGCGGGACGTTCACCGTCGACAACACCGGCTGGTTCGGCTCGGTGGTGAGCGCGCCGATCGTCAACGTTCCCGAGATCGCGATCCTCACCATGGAGGCCATCCAGCGCCGACCGGTGGTGGTCGACACGCCGGCCGGTGAGGCGATCGCCATTCGCCCGATGATGTACATCTGCTCGAGCTTCGACCACCGGGCCACCGACGGTGCCCAGATGGGCCGCTTCATGCAGGACGTCAAGCGCTGGCTCGAGTCGGTGGACGCGCAGACGGCGATCTGGTGAGCCGGTGACCCGCGAGCTGCCGATCCTGCCCTCTCCGCACGGGGCGCACGCGCACGGCTTCGAGGCGCCGACCATCGCGATGGGTGGCCTGCCGGAGCCCGCGGTGAACCCGCCCGCGGTTCCCGGCAACCACCTCGTCCCGCGGCGCCACCCCGAGTGGATCCGCGCGAGGGTGCCCACCGGCGAGCGCTACTTCGGGCTGAAGGACCTCATGCGCGGGTTGACCCTGCACACCGTGTGCGAGGAGGCCCGCTGTCCCAACATCGGCGAGTGCTGGGATCAGCGGACCGCGAC
>DAIDTV010000030.1 GCA_027457005.1 Chloroflexota bacterium | reverse complement strand
GGTCATGCGCAGACCGAAGTAGAGCAGCAGCAGCCCGAACACCACGAAGACGCCGTTGAAGGCCAGGGCCACGTTGTGCCATCCCGGCTGGGCGAAGGTGGTCCCCGCCTGCGTGAGCGGCTTGTTGGTGGCCACGGCATTCACGAACACGATGATCTCCCAGACCAGCGCCGCGAGCGTGGTCACGATCATGAACGTGGCCGGGATGATGCTCGGCCGCGTGTCCTTCCGGACCTTCGCGAGGTGGATGCTGACGATCATCAGCGCGAGCCCGGCCAGCAGCTGATTGGAGGCTCCGAAGTAGAGCCAGAGGTTCCACCAGCTCCCGTTGATCGCGAAGGCGACCGGGATGACGAGGCCCACGATCGTCGCCACGTGCTTGTTGCCGAGGACGGCGAACTGGCCGTCACCGGCGAGCTCGGCCGACACCAGGCGCCAGAAGCGCGTGACGAGCGCCTGCACCGTCAGCGCGTAGACGACCAGCACCAGCCCGAAGAACGTGGCGAGGATGGCCTTGCCGAGGAAGCCGAGCCACGGGTTGGCGAGGACGCCCGCGCCGTTGACCCAGGCCCCGACCGAGCTCAGGCCCGTGGCCTTGGAGGAAAGCACCATGTACGCCGCGAGGGAGGCCAGCGCGAGCAGCCCCTCGGTCAGCATCGCGCCGGCGCCGACCGGTCGGGCGTCCGTCTCGATGTCCACCTGCTTCGAGGTGGAGCTGCTGCTGACCAGGGAGTGCCACCCGCTGATCGCGCCACAGGCGATCGCGACGAACAGGATCGGCCACAGCGGTCCCGGATTCAGGCCGGGGTAGAACGTCTTGAAGGCGGACTGCTGCAGGTGGATCCCGGTGAACGGCGTGATCAGCGAGCTCACCAGGATCACCACGATCGCCGCGAACGCCGGGAAGAAGGCGACGTAGTTGATCGGCTGGATGAACGTCGGCAGCGGCAGGACCGAGCCGAGGTACAAGATCACCGCCGTCACGATGGCCCAGAAGAGGATGGTGTTGCCACCCATGAAGTTGGCGGCGACGTGGAAGATCCCCACGTCGGTCGATATCCAGATGGACAGCGCGACGCCGATCAGCGCCAGCAGGGTGACCAGGCCGACGTTCCAGCGCAGCCGGTACAGGAGCCGGCCCGCGATCACCCCGGTGATGAGCACCCCCATGGTCGCCCAGAACACGCCGGGGAAGATGTTGAAGAACGTCGCGATGAAGAAGATGAACGTCGCCGAGATGATCAGCAGGTACAGGATGATGAACCAGAGGAGGGTGGTCCGGCCGCGGGCACCCATGAAGTCATAGGTGATGGGGCCGAACGAGCGTCCCTCGTTCCGCAGGCTCACCATGATCGAGCTGTAATCCTGGAGCCAGCCGATGAAGAAGTTGCCGATGATGATCCAGGCGAGCGCCGGCAGCCACCCGTACTGGATGGCGATGAAGGGTCCGAGGATCGGCCCCAGCGCCGCCACGGACTTGAACTGGTAGCCCCAGAGCACGTACTTGCTGACGGGGAAGTACTCCACCCCGTCCATCAGCATGTGTGCCGGGGTGGTCCTTCCGGCATCCGGGGCCCACACCGCCCTGTCGTACCAGCGCGAGTACCAGAGGTACGCCGCGCCGTACGCGATCAGGGCAAGGACCACGAAGAGTGCGGGCGTGTCCAAGCGTGACTCCCTTCCAAGGCCCCGGAACAAGCCGGCGGGCTGGGCAGCCCTCCGGCGGGACGCCGTCGTCTCCCACCGCTGGCTCCGAGGGTCACGAGGTCGTGGACACCAGCCGCAGCGGAACCCGCGAGGCCCCGAGCGGCGAGCTGGTCACTGAACGACGGAGATGATCGTGCCGCCACACCTCCTCGCCCGGAAGCCGGCCCTGGAACGCGCGTGCGACCCGTTCCGCCGCACGGCCGGCGGCTCCACCTGAGCTACTGTTAGCGTGCTGGCAGGCAAGAGCAATAACAGGCGCATTACAAACACGGAGGGGGCGGTCACGAGTGGATAGCGCCACGCTGGTCGTCGTCATCCTGGCGGTACTGCTGGTCGGCGGGTACGCGGTGGGCGGGGTGCTCAACGCGCGCCGCGCGCAGATGCTCGCCACCGGGCTCCGCGAGGCGCTGGCCGGCCCCGACGGTCCCGCCAGGGTTCGCCGGCTCGGCCGCAGTGTCATCCGCATCGAGGGCGAGCGGCCCGTGCGAGGGACGGGCCGGGTCATCGCGACGGTGCTGATGGCGCCCCGCGAGGCGCTGCTGGTGTGGATGCTCTGGGCACTGCAGGGACGCGGCGATCTGCTCGACATCAAGGCCGAGCTCGACAGACCGCCGGTCGGGGTCGGCCTGCTGGCCGATCCGAGGCACCGCACGGGGCGTGCGGGGTTGGGCTCCGCGGTGGCCGCCGGCGGGACGCGCGGCGATGCCGGGGCGGGAGGGCTGGCCGTGGTGGCCTACGACGCCGAGGGCACGAGCACCATGCGCCGGCTCGCCGCCTCGGCCGCGCAGGTCGGGGACGTGGTACTGCTGGAGCTGCGCGGCGCTCAGCCGCGCCTGACGCTGCTGGTATCGCTCCGGCACGCGCCCGGGTCACTGCCCTCGCTGCGTCCGGCACTGCAGCGGCTGGTGGACCAGGTGAGCCGGGAGGGCTGACCTCGCGCCGTGGTACGGTGCGGTCGGGACATCGCGATGAGATGGAGGGACCGCATGGCGGGGAAACCGGTGACGGCGGCCTACTACTACCGGGTGCGCTGGGGCCATCACGACGAATGGATCGAGCTGTTCCTGCGCAACCACTGGCCGGTCCTGCGCGAGCAGCAGCGTGGCGGCCGCATCCTGGACGTGCGCCTGTACCAGCCGCGCTTCCACGGCGACGGTCGCGCGGACTGGGACGTGCTGGTCACGATCACGTGGCGCGACTGGGCCGCGATGGAGGAGCACTCCGAGCCGGAGCTCGCCCTGCGGCTGTACCCGGACCAGGAGACGTTCCGGTCCGAGGAGCGGCGGCGCTTCGAGCTGCTCGAGGCGCACTGGGACGTGCCGCTGGAGGAGCGTCCGCTGCCGCAGGCGTAGCGTGCCGCGGGCAAGCCCGCCGGCACGCCCCTGTCCCGTCGGCGTCCGCCCGTCGCCGGCATCCGCACCGAGAGGGCTCCACATGCACGTCACGATCGTTCACATCCACGTGCTGCCCGACCACGTGGAGGAGTTCATCGCCGTGACCCGGGCCAACCACGAGGGATCGATCCGGGAGCCCGGCAACCTCCGGTTCGACATCCTGCCGTCGGCCGACGACCCCACACGCTTCGTCTTCTACGAGGCGTACGCGGACGCCGCCGCCGCGCAGGCGCACCGGGAGACGCCCCACTACCTGGCCTGGCGCGACACCGTTGCGGGCTGGATGGTCGAGCCGCGCCAGGGGGTCCGCTACACCGGGTTGCTGCCCGAGGTCGAGCCGGGGGTCTGACCTGGCGGGGACGGAGACGGGGCCCGGGTGGGGCCGTAGCGTGCCTGCAGGGCGCGGCCGGACAGCCACGCGTCGACCGAGCTCAACGGGCCACGGCCGTGCCGCAGTCTCCCGCGTCCCGCCGGCGACCAGTGGACCAGCAGCCACCGGAAGTACCAGTCCTGCATGCGGCGCCAGGGGGACCTCGCGCGGGGCCTGCGCTCCCAGCCCGCGCGCGACGCCAGCCGCGCCATGATCCCGACCCCGTGCAGCGCCACCGGCCGCCGCTCCGGGAGGCGGCCCTCCGACCAGGCCGCCAGCGCGCGCAGGTCGGCCCGCGCCTCGCGATACGCGGCCGCGAGGCCGGCCCGGGTCTCGAGCTCGCGGACCCGCGGGTTCAGCAGGTGCACCTCGCCGACCAGGTCGCCCGGGCGAACGACCGTGCCGTCGCCGAGCGCGACCGCGCGCCCGCGATGCCTGGCCATCTCGAGCCCGAGGATCCCCTCGCGCCGCATCGGCCGTATCCTCCGCCGCCGTCGGTCGAACCCCTCCCAGGCCGCCAGGATGGGGTCAAGGACCCCGGGCGGCGCCGCACGGTCAGTATCGGCGGACACCGCTAGCGCGCCTCCGGCACGGCCGCCGGTTCGTGGACGTGCGTGACGGCCCAGGCTCCGATCACGAACTCGACCGCGGCGAGCATGAAGACGGCGCGATACCCGTCCCCGAAGCGCATGCCGTTGATGAGGTCCGCGACGGGACCGCCGATGGCGACCGCCAGCACCGCCGAGGCGGCCGTCACCGTGTTGGACAGGCCCAGGTATCGCCCGGCTTCGCCGGGAGGCGCCACGTCGGTGAGCAGGGCCCAGTCCGCCGAGAGGAAGATGCCCATGGCGAGCCCGAACGGGATCGCGATCGCGAACAGCGAGAGGTACGAGGGCGCGACGGCGAACGCCACGGCGCCCACCGCACCGGAGATGGAGCTCAGTGCCACGGTGCGGACGCGCCCCCACCGCGCGGTCATGGCGCCGCCGGGAATGGCCGCGATGAGTGCCACCAGGACGACGGCGCCGGCCAGGGGCGCGACGAGGGTGCCTGCCTGGTTGCCGAGCCCGATCGAGTCCTCCAGGTAGTAGTAGACGAACGGCTGCAGCGTGCCGGTCGCCATCAGGATCGCGAGCCTCGAGCCGAGCAGCCAGAGGTAGTCGCGCTGCTCGAGGACGTCCCCTCCCCACACCTCGAGCACCACGGTCCGCACGGCCCTGCGCCACCGGAACGGCTCGAGGAACCTGCCCATCCCGACCGCGCGCCAGCGCAGGCGGGGCAGGTGCGGCTCACCGGATCGGCCGTCCCGTTCCTCGACGCCGGCGACCGTGATCAGGGTGCCGAGCCCGCGGCTGGCCGCGGTGAAGGCGACCGCCAGCGCCACGTGACCGGCCACGACGAGGACGCCGGCGACCGCCACCCCCACGACCTGCCCGGCCATCTGCGCGCCCCCCAGGAAGCCGGAGGCGAGTCCCCGGCGCCCGCGGGGCACGAGATCCGGCAACAACCCCTGGTAGGGGCCCTGGGCCGTGTTCGACGCGACCTCGATGCACAGCATCACCACCAGGATCGCCCAGTACGAGCCGGACAGGGCGAGCACGATGAGCAGGACGAGCTGGGCGGCCACGCCGATCACCATCAGCGGGCGGCGACGGCCCCAGGGCGTGACCAGCCGGTCGCTGGCCGAGCCGGAGACGGGCTGGACGACGATCGCCACGATCGCCTGGAGGCCGGCGATCAGCGAGAGCGCGGAGGTCTTGATCGCGGCCGGGACGAGCTGCTCGACCAGCCTGGGAAGGACGATGGTGGTCAGCGAGCCCCAGGTGACCGACAGGCCGAAGTAGTAGGCGGTGAGCACGGACAGCCATCGCAGCCCGGCCGCTTCCTCGCCGGCCTGTCGCTCGATCTGGAGCTGCTCGCCCTGCAGCGTGCGCGTCTCCCTCCGGGCCATCGGGTTCGGCCGTGATCCCGGCGTGGCCGAACCACCGATTTGCGGTCCTGCCTTCGAAATATACGCGGCCGTCCCCGGCGCACGGCCGTCCCTGGTACGCGACCATCCCTGGCACGCCGCCGTCGCTGGTACGCGGCGGTCCCCGGACCCGTCGCGGCGGACGGGCGGCGGCCCTTCGCGGGCCGGACGTGCCGCGGGGACTCGAGAGGTGCAGGGCGGCGATCTCCCGCCTCTCGCGAAGGCCGGGAGCGTTAGCCCGCGAACCCGGGCTCCGCGACGTGCACGGCGCGGAACCCGAAGAGGCGCGTGCCGGCCCGGCGCCACGCATCGCCCGGGAGCCCGGCCTTCCGGCAGACCGCGTCGAGGGTGGTCGCCTCGTCCCACCCGTACTCCTCGGCGACCTGCGGCAGCAGCAGGGCGCGCCGGCCCGATCGTTCGACGATGATCCCCTGCGACCCCGCGTCGAATGCCTCGGGGCCCGGCAGCTCGACCGGCGGCGCCAGGACGGAGACCTCGAGACGGATGGCCGGCAGCTCGGCCTCCGAGACGGGCATGAAGCGCGGATCCTCGAGCGGGACGATCGCGGCGGCGGTCAGCACGTTCCTCCAGAGCGGGCGGTCGAACTCGAGGTTGCCCATGCAGCCGCGCAGCTCGCCGCGCTCGTGGAGCGTGACGAAGGCGGCCGCCGGGGCCAGGAGCACCGGGGGCAGCGTGGCCGGATCGACGACCGGAGGCGGCTTGCGGCCCACCGCGGCCACGACCGCGTCACGGGCCAGCCGGAGAAGGGCCGTGCCGGCGGCCGGATCCATGACCGGCGCCGCCGGTGCGTCGAACGCTTCGGATGGCACCGTCCCCTCCCGTGACGCGAGCCAGTGCCGCGAGCATGTCCGCGGGCGAGCCGCGCGGACCGACCCGCTCGCGCCCGCGATGATGCTCGTCCGCGGCCACCGCCCGCTGAAGGTCCGGGCGGCCCCTCGTGGACGTCCGATGGTCAGGTCGCCGCCGGCGCGTCCGCGGCCAGGATCAGGCGGCGGAGATCGGCCAGCGCGTCCGTGATCGCGCGCTGCCGCTCCGGGTCCAGGTCCTGCACCAGGTTCCGCAGCCAGGCCATGGCGGCCAACTGCGCCTGGTCGAGCTCGCTCGTCCCCGTCGCGCTCAGGGTGAGCCGGATCCTGCGGCGCTCGACCGGATCGGTCTCCCGCTCCACCAGGTCCTGGCGCACCAGCCGGCTCACCAGTTCGGAGGCGGCGGGCACGGAGGTCCCGAGGTGATCCGCGATCTCGGACAATCCGCTGCCGGGATGCCGTCGAAGGTAGAGCAGCGTCCGGAACTGCGCGACGGACATGCCCGCCGGCCTTCCCTCGCGCATACGGCCCCGGATCGATCGCATGACCAGCGGCACGTTCTCGAGGATCGCCGCGGCGGCGGCGTCCGCACCCCCCCGCGGCGCGGCGTCGTCCGGGCGAGGCCCTCGCTCGGCGTCTCCCGCCTGCTCCGACCCGTCGGGTACCGTGGCCGGGTCGGTGGCTTCGAGATCGGGCGGCGTCACGGACGTCTGCATCGACGGAATGATAGACTGTTAAGCATCCTAACTGTATACTACTCGCGCGAGGACGCGATGCCGCAGGCAATCGAAACCCGGGAACTCACCCGCCGCTTCGGCACGGTGACCGCGGTCGACGCACTCTCGCTGGCCGTGAGGCCCGGGGAGGTGTTCGGCCTGCTGGGCCCCAACGGAGCGGGCAAGACCACGACCATCAAGATGCTCATCACGCTGCTGCCGCCCACCTCGGGCTCCGCCACGGTGTCCGGGTATGACGTGATCGCCGACCAGCGGCTGGTGCGCCGCTCCATCGGATACGTGCCCCAGCTCCTGTCGTCCGATGGCGCCCTCAGCGCCAGGGAGAACCTGGACATCTCCGGCCGGCTCTATCACATCCCGTCCGCCGATCGCCGCGCACGCATCTCCGAGGCGCTCGAGTTCATGGGGCTGGCGGACGTGGCAGACAACCTGGTGCGTACCTTCTCGGGCGGCATGATCCGCCGGCTGGAGATCGCCCAGGCCATGCTCCACCGGCCGGAGATCCTGTTCCTGGACGAGCCGACCGTGGGGCTCGATCCGGTGGCCCGCCGCGCGGTCTGGGAGCACGTGCGCCGGCTGCGCGATCGAGAGGGCACCACCATCCTGCTCACCACGCACTACATGGACGAGGCGGCCGAGCTCTGCGAGCGGGTTGGGATCATGCATCTCGGCAAGCTCGTCGCGCTGGGGACGCCGGCATCGCTGGCGGCGGAGGTGGGGCCGGCCGCGACACTCGACGACGTGTTCACACACTACACCGGAAGCGACCTGGACGAAGGAGGAACGTATCGTGACGTCGCTCGAACGCGCCGCACGGCCCGCCGCCTGGGCTGAGCCCACCGCGGCCGTGCGGTTCGTCCTGGACGCCTGGACCGTCGCGGAGGCGGAGCTGCAGAAGCTCGTCCACGACCCCACGGAGCTGCTGACCCGCGCGGTCCAGCCCATCCTGTGGCTGCTCGTGTTCGGCCAGGTCCTGGCGCGGGCGCGCGCGATCCCCACCGGGCAGCTCGGCTACATCGATTTCCTGGCCCCGGGGGTGCTGGCCCAGAGCGCCCTGTTCTCGGCGATCTTCTTCGGGATCGCCGTGATCTGGGAGTGCTGCACAAGTACCTGGTGAGCCCGGCGTCGCGCATCTCGCTCGTGACCGGCAAGGCGCTGGCCGGGGGCCTGCGTGCCCTGGTCCAGGCAGCGGTGGTCTACGTGGTGGCGGCCCTCATCGGCGTCCACCTGCAGCTCGGGATCCCCCAGCTGGTCGCCGTCGCGGTGGTGGTGGTGCTGGGGGCCGCCGGGTTCGCGACCTTCTCACTGGTGATCGCCTGCCTGGTGCGGACGCGCGAGCGCTTCATGGGGATCGGGCAGGTCCTGACCATGCCACTCTTCTTCGCGAGCAGCGCGGTGTACCCGATCGCGCTGATGCCGGGCTGGCTCCAGGCCCTTGCCAAGGTGAACCCTCTGACCTACCAGGTGGACGCGCTGCGCAGCCTGATGGTCTCCGGCGGCACCGCGACGTTCCCGATCGCGCTCGACTTCGGGGTGCTGGTGTTCGCGCTGGTCGTGCTCCTGGTCATCGCGGCGCGGCTTTACCCGCGCCTGGCGATGTGATGGCACGCGCAGCCCGGTCCCGCCGCGAGGACCCCAACTACCGGTGGGTCGCGCTCTCGAACACGACCCTCGGGGTGCTGATGTCGGCGATCGACGGCTCGATCGTCATCATCTCCCTGCCCGCGATCTTCAGCGGCATCAGGGTCAACCCGCTCGACCCGGGCAGCACCAGCTACCTGCTCTGGATCATGATGGGCTACCTGCTCGTGACCGCGGTGCTGGTGGTCGCGTTCGGGCGCCTGGGCGACATGTTCGGACGGGTCCGCATGTACAACGCGGGCTTCGTCATCTTCACCGCCGGGTCGCTGCTGCTGGCGGCCACGCCCTTCACGGGCCCGGCCGGGGCGATCTGGATCATCGGCATGCGCTTCGTCCAGGCCATCGGCGGCGCGTTCCTGTTCGCGAATGCTCAGGCCATCCTGACCGACGCGTTCCCGCCCGGGCAGCGGGGCCTGGCCTTCGGGATCAACGGCATCTCCTTCCTGGCCGGCCAGTTCATCGGGCTCGTCGTGGGCGGCATCCTGGCCGCCATCAACTGGCGGCTGGTCTTCTTCGTCAGCGTCCCCGTGGGGCTGGCCGGGACGATCTGGGCGTACCTTCGCCTGGAGGAGCTCGGCACCGTCACCCATGCGAAGATCGACTGGCCGGGCAACCTGAGCTTCGCCGTAGGCCTCACGGCGCTCCTCATCGGCATCACCTACGGGATCCAGCCCTACGGCGGCCAGACCATGGGCTGGACGAACCCCTTCGTGCTCGCGATGATCGGCGGTGGCCTCGTGCTGCTGGCCCTGTTCCTGTGGATCGAGCAGCGCGCCGAGCAGCCCCTCTTCGACCTCGACCTGTTCCGCATCCGCGCGTTCGCCGCGGGCAACCTCGCCGGGTTCCTGGCGTCGCTGGGAAGGGGCGGGCTCGCCTTCATGCTGGTGATCTGGCTGCAGGGCATCTGGCTGCCGCTGCACGGCTACTCGTTCGCAGACACCCCGCTCTGGGCGGGCATCTACATGCTGCCGCTGACCCTGGGCTCGCTGCTCTTCGGTCCGCTCTCGGGCTACCTCACGGACCGGTTCGGCGCACGGCCGTTCGCCACCGGGGGCATGCTGGTGGCGGCCGCGTCCTTCCTGGGCCTGGTGCTGCTGCCGGTCAACTTCCCGTACTGGGAGTTCGCCGGCCTGCTGCTGGTGAGCGGGGCAGGCGCGGGCCTGTTCATGTCGCCCAACATGGCGGGGATCATGAACAGCGTTCCCGCCCGCCAGCGGGGCGCGGCGGCGGGCATGCGGACCACCTTCCAGAACACCGGGATGGTGGTGTCCATCGGGGTGTTCTTCTCGCTGATGATCGCGGGCCTGGCGGCGTCGCTTCCGGGCACCCTGTACAGGGGACTCGTGGCGCACGACGTTCCGGCCGCCATCGCGGCGCAGATCTCCCACCTGCCGCCGGTGGCGAGCCTCTTCGCCGCGCTGCTCGGCTACAACCCCATGGCCACGCTGTTGCCGGCGTCGGTCCTCCACGCGCTGCCCGCCGCCCAGGCCGAGGTCCTCACCGGCAAGGGATTCTTCCCGGGCCTGATCTCGGCGCCACTGCAGCATGGCCTCGCGATCGTCTTCATCGCGGCGGCGCTGATGGCGGTGGTGGCGGCCTGGGCTTCCTGGATGCGCGGCGGCCGCTACGTGCACGAGGATCACCGGGCGCCGGCCGGCGGCCGGGCCCCCGCCGGCGAGGTGGGAGCCGAGCTGACGGACCTGCTGCCCGCGCTCGACGAGGGCCGGGGAAGCCGCCCCTGACGACCAGGGCATGATGGGGCAGGATTCCGTGATGCGTTCAGCGGCCACCCGCCACACCTGCCGGTCCCGGCGCGACGGGTCCGTGGCTCCACAGCACCCGGCTCCGGGTGCCCCGGGGGTCACCCCGCACGGCGCGCTGCGGGCTACCGGCGGGGTGGTGCGGGCTGGCGGCACTGCGGTCAGGGCTGACGGCACTGCGGTCGGGGCCGGCGCCCGCTCGCCTCGGGCCCGGGGCACCGCAGTGCGGGGGGCGCCCGGATGATGGGGCCGCTCGCCGGCGGCGGCTGGCACCTCATGCGCTCGTTCCGCCGCGACGACAGCGTGCGATCGCAGCAGCTGTCCGAAGGGCTGATCGGTCGGATCTTCCGGTTCGCCGCCCCCTACCGGCGCGTGCTGGGCATCTTCCTGGTGCTCATCGTGGTCGATGCCGCGATCGGCGCGGCCAACCCGCTCATCTACCGGGCGATCATCGACGACGGGATCCTCCCGAAGCGGTCGGGCGTCGTCGTCGAGCTGGCGGTCCTGCTGGCCGGCCTGGCCGTCCTCGACGCGGGGCTGTCGCTGGCGGAGCGCTGGATCTCGGCGCGCGTGGGCGAGGGGCTGATCTTCGATATGCGGACGAAGGTCTTCGCCCACTTCCAGGAGATGCCCGTCGCGTTCTTCACCCGGACGCAGACCGGCGCGCTCGTCAGCCGGCTCAACAACGACGTGCTGGACGCCCAGAGCGCGTTCACCAACACACTCTCGTCCGTGGTGGGGAACGTGATCGGGGTCGCGGTCACCCTGATCGCGATGTTCGTGCTGAGCTGGCAGATCACGCTGCTGG
>DAIDTV010000029.1 GCA_027457005.1 Chloroflexota bacterium | reverse complement strand
GCACCCTCCGGGAACTCGCCCGTTGCCAGGGCCTCCGCGAGCGCATCGGTCGCGTGAAGCCACGCGTCCCGCTCCGCCGCGCAGGAACGGCACCCGTCGACGTGCGCCGCCAGCCCGGGATCCTAGGCGAGCAACCGCCGGATCCCGTCGCGCTCGAGGGCGGCGTCGCCGAGCCGGGCGAGCACCTCCCCGTGCTCCATCGCCTCACGTCGCACCGCGCACGCCCCCCGTCGACTCGTCCAGGGTGTCGCCCAGCGCCTCCCGCAGCCGCAGCAGGCCGCGTCGCGTGCGGGTCTTGACCGTGCCGAGCGGCCACCCGGTCCGGGCGGCGATCTCGGCCTGGCTCAGGCCGTCGTCGTAGGCAAGCTCGAGCGCCCTTCGCTCCGCGTCGGGGAGCGTGGTCAGCACCGACCGCACCACGGCACGCGTCCAGCGACGCGTGGCCGCGGCCTCGGGATCGATGTCGGTATCGGGCGTCCCGATCGGCTCGCCGGCCGCCAGCGCGCGCTCCAGCGCGGCATCGTCGGGCTCGTCGCCGGTGCTGCCGATGGGGACGAGGGCCGGCTGTCGCCGTGCCGCGCGGAAGCGGTCCATGCTCCGGTTCCGGGCGATCGCCAGCAGCCACGCGACCAGGGAGCCACGCGCGGCGTCGTACCGGTCCGCCCGGTTCCAGAGGGTGAGCCAGGTCTCCTGCACGACCTCCTCCGCCGCACCACGATCGCCCAGCAGGCGGGCCGCCGAGCCGAACACCGCCTGCGCATACCGGTCGTAGACCTCCCCGAACGCGGACTCGTCGCCCGCGGCGACCCGGGCAACGAGCTCGGCGTCCGAGGCCGGCCCCGGGCTCGGGTCCATCTCCACACCAGTACGCGGACGGCCGGGGGACGGTTTCGAGCTCAGTCCGCGCCGAGGGCCCAGCCGGGCCGGTGCAGCACGCGACGGGGCAGGGTTCCGGGCGGAAGGTGGGCCTCGAGGCAGCACACGCCGTCCCGACCCGCCGTCGCCTCGTGGAGCGTGTTCGAGGGCAGCTCCAGGCGGTCACCGGGCTCGAGCCTGGCGGTGCGAGCGAGCTCGCGGAGCCAGAAGTCGATCCGGCCCTCCACGCAGACGAGCACCTTGTCGTAGTCGTGGCGGTGCGCGAGGTACAGCTCGCCGGGTCCGCTTGTCCACTCGGCGGCTTCGAGCCCTTCGGCGGCGAGCCGTTCGACGGCGCGAGGGCGAAGCCCCGGCTCGGGATCCACCGGGTAGCCTGCCGCTCCGCCGGCGCGCAGGTCGTTCGTGTCGTTCACCGTTCGCCCACTCCCTCGATCATCGGTGCTTCCGGCCGGCCAGGGATGGCGGCGATCCCGCCTCTGCCTCCGCCTCCACCCCGGCAGGCGCGGCGTCCGGGACCCCCGCGCCGCGGTCCCGGTCCGGCTCGGCCAGATCGGGTGCCGCGCGGCGCCACGCCACCAGCTCGTCCTCCGCCTGGTCGTACACCGAGCGCGTGACCATCAGGCTGGCGATGCCGAACGCCAGGCCGATCCCGGCCGCGAGCAGCACCGGGAAACCGAGCCAGCGCCAGAAGATGCCGGCCACGACGACGGCCGGGATCGAGGCGGCGACGAACGCGCGCCGGGTGGGCATCCGCACCTCCTCTGTGGGACCGTTGCCGTGTCGGCCTTTCCCGGGGCGGTCACCGGCATCCTACCCCGGGCGCGTCGCGGTCACCCGAGACCGGCGCGCGCGGACGGGATCGGGCCGATCGAACCCGTGCCCCGGCAGCCGCCGCGCGCGGCCAGCCTGTCCGGATCGGGTCGGCCGTTCGGTGGACCCGCCCGCCCCACCACCTTGTCGCCGCGCCGTCGTCGCCGCATGATGCCGTTGGCTGGCCCCGGGGCCCGCGCGAGGAGGAGGAGATCGTGCGCTGGATCAGGCGTGTGCTCACGGCCATCGTGGTCCTGCTCATCGTGGCCCTGGTCGCCACCACGGCGGGCCTCGCCGTGATCGTCCAGCGGGGCTTCCCGCAGCGCTCCGGCAGCGCCACCCTCCCGGGCCTGTCCGCCGACGTGCAGGTGGTCTACGACGCGTCCGGCATCCCGCAGGTCTATGCCTCGACCCCGTCCGACCTGTTCGCGGCCGAGGGCTGGCTCCACGCGTCGGAGCGCATGTGGCAGATGGAGATCTGGCGGCGCCTGGGCTCCGGCCGGCTCGCGGAGCTCTTCGGGCAGAGCGAGGTCAAGAGCGACGAGTTCGTGCGGACGCTGGGCTGGCGGCTGTCGGCCGAGCGCGACCTCGCGGCCATGGACCCGGCCACCCGGCAGGCGCTCGACGCGTACGCCAGCGGCGTGAACGCGTGGCTGAACACCCATCGCGACGGATCCCTGCCCTTCGTGATCACCGGGCTGCTGGGCGCGGGCGGCGGCCTGGCCGGGTTCCACCCCGAGCCGTGGACCGCCGTCGACTCGCTGACGTGGGCCAAGGTGCAGGCCTGGAGCCTCGGCGGCAACATCGACACGGAGATCTTCAACGCACTGCTGGCGGGGCGGGTCGACCAGCAGGCGGTTGCGGAGCTCACCGCGCCCTACCAATCGGGCTGGCCGGTGACGGTGCCGACCGGAGCACCGGGGTCGGGCGGCGCGGGCGCACCGAAGACGGGCGGGGCCGCAGTGCCCGCGACCGGGTCGTCCGGCACGTCGGGCAGCGTCGGAGCCAGCGGCACGACCGCCGCCCGTGCCTCGACCGGGGTCACCGGGGCGCAGAGTGCCGGCACCTCCGGCTCGCCGGCCACGACGGGACTCCTCGACCTCGCCTCGATCGGCGACCGGATCTCCCAGCTGGCCGGCTTCACGGCTCCCGGCCAGGCCGGCCCGGCCGGACTTGGGTCGAACGACTGGGTGGTGTCGGGCGCGCACACCGCCAGCGGCCATCCGATCCTCGCGAACGACCCCCACCTGGGCGTCTCGATGCCATCGGTCTGGTACATGATCGGGCTCCACTGCCGGCCCGTGACAACGGCCTGCCCCTACGACGTGGCCGGCGTCAGCTTCCCGGGCGCTCCCGGCGTGGTCCTCGGCCATAACGCGCAGATCGCGTGGGGCTTCACCAACGTGAACCCCGACGTCGAGGACCTCTTCATGGAGAAGCCCGATCCGTCCGATCCCACCCGCTACCTGTACAAGGGCCAGTACCTCCCGTTCACCACCCGCACCGAGACCGTCAAGGTGGCAGGCGGCCCGGACGTCTCGCTCACCGTGCGGTCCACGGTCCACGGGCCCGTCATCAGCGACGTGGAGGACGTCCTGCGGCCGACCGCGCAGGGAGGCGGGGGGCTGGGCCAGCCCGGCGTGGTCTACTCGCTCGAATGGACCGCCACCGCGCAGGTCCAGCGCACCTTCGAGTCGATCCTCGCGCTCGATCGGGCCACCGACTTCACCTCGTTCCGAAACGCGCTGCGAACCTTCGACGCGCCGTCGCAGAACGTCGTCTACGCCGACGTGCACGGGCACATCGGCTACCAGATGCCCGGCCTCGTGCCGATCCGGAAGTCGGGCGACGGGAGCATGCCGGTCCCCGGGTGGGACGGTTCCCACGACTGGACCGGGTACATCCCCTTCGACCAGCTTCCGTACCTGTACGACCCGCCGTCGGGGATCATCGCCACGGCGAACAACGCCGCGGTCGACGCGAAGTTCCCCTACTTCATCGGCAAGGACTGGTCGGCGGGATATCGCGCCGAGCGCATCCTCCAGCTCCTGAACGCAGCGCCGAAGCTGACCACCGCGGACATGCGGAACATCCAGGGCGACACGCTCGTGCTGCAGGCGAAGCCGTTCCAGGCGGCGCTGGCGTCGCCGTCGATCGCGCCGTCCACCGCGGACGGGCGGACGGTCCTGGACCGGATCCGCGCCTGGGACGACTTCTGCGACACGGCCTCCACCGGCTGCGCGCCGTACAGCGTCTTCGTGTACCACCTCCTGCGCGACGTGTTCGATCCGAGGCTGGGCGCGACCGGAAAGGACGGCATCGCCCGGCTGTTCGTGGGCAGCGAGCGTTCGGCCGAGGTGCTCGTCGACCTGCTCGGCCAGCCGGACAGCCGGTGGTGGGACGACCCGTCGACGCCGGCGGTGGAAACCCGCGACCAGGTGATCTCGAGGGCGCTCGACCAGGCCGGCACGGACCTGCGGACGGCGTTCGGCGATCCCGCCAACTGGACGTGGGGAACGCTGCACACGGTGACGTTCCGGGAACCGAGCCTCGGCTCGTCCGGCATCGGTCCGCTCGAGGCGATCTTCGACCGGGGCGCGTACCCGGTACCGGGGGCCCCCGAGGCGATCAACCAGTCCTACGTCGACCTGTCCACGGCCTATCCCGATCCATACGCCACGCCGCCCCAGCCCGCGCCCGGCAACGACGCGGCGGGCATGCGGGCGCTGTTCCAGATGGTCGCCGGGCCGTCGTACCGGCTGGTGGTCGACATGGGGGATCTGGACGGCGCGTCGATCGTGCAGACCACCGGCCAGTCGGGCGTCCCGTTCGACGCGCACTACGGTGACCTGATCGGCGACTGGCTGAGCGACACGGACGTGCCGCTGCCGTTCACGCAGGCGGCGGTGGATCGCGCCGGGACCCAGCGCCTGACGCTGACGCCGTAGACCGCGCGACGCGGCGTCACCTCATCGGCACGCGCGGGGCAGACCGCGGTGCGGACGGTGCGTCCAGGAGACGCGGCCTACTCGTTGACCGGGACCTGGCCCTCGGGCAGCTCGAGCACGATCCGGCCGTCGACGACCGTGACCGGGTAGGTCCGCAGCGGCATCTCGGCGGGCGGGTCCAGCGCCTCGCCGCTCGCCACGTCGAAGCGCGACAGGTGCAGCGCGCAGGTGATCGAGTCGCCGGTGATGAAGCCCTTGTCCAGCTCGAAGTACTCGTGCGAGCAGGTGCCCTGCATGGCGCGGACGACCCCGTCCAGGTTCACCAGCAGGATGTTCGTGCCGTCGACCTGGACCATCAGCATGGTTCCCGGCGGGACCTCCGCGGCGCCCGCCACGGGCACGTGCCGTGTCGCCGGGCCGGGGCCGGCCGTCACCGCCCGGGGATCCACTTCCGATCCAGCAGCTCGCGCAGCCGGTCCTGGGCGGCCGGCAGCGGGATCCGCGCCACCACCGGCTCGAGGAACCCGAGCACGATGAACTTGCGCGCCAGGTCCCGCGAGATCCCCCGGCTCATCAGGTAGAAGATCTGCGCCTCGTCGACGGGCCCGACCGAGCTGGAGTGGCTGGCGCGCCGCACGTCGGGCTGGTCGATCTCGAGCGACGGGATCGTCACCGAGCGGGCCTTCCGGTCCAGCAGCATGGAGAACTCGCCGAGGA
The DNA here is from genome assembly GCA_027457005.1 of Chloroflexota bacterium. Classification (GTDB taxonomy): domain Bacteria; phylum Chloroflexota; class Limnocylindria; order Limnocylindrales; family CSP1-4; genus JAJYNJ01. Next base: position 5,949 of record DAIDTV010000029.1, on the reverse strand, counting down.
AGCTGTCGGTGCCCCTGGCGGAACGCTCGATCTGGATGAGCCCCTTGAAGAAGCCGCGGCTGGTGCCCTGGAAGATGCCCTTGCTGAGCAGGTCGCCGGTGGTGTCCATGCCCTGGTGGCGCGTGTAGCTGGTCAGGTCGAAGCGCTGGTCGCCGCCGCCGAACGCGATCTCGGCCTGGTGCACGCCGCCGCCGCGCCCGACGAGCACGTTGTCGATCCGGCTCTTCACGTACGCGCCGCCGACCACGGCCAGCGCCCACGTGAGCGCGGCGGATTCGCCGACGCTGGCGTGGCGATTCACGAACGCGACGGTGTTCGGCCCGAAGTTCTCCTGCCCCGCGACGTCCAGCGTGGCGCCGCGGTCGAGCACCACCTCCGTGGTGCCCATCCAGAGCGCCTGGCCGGCGCCATCCTCCGTACCCCCGGACGCAACCTGCTCCTCCAGGAACGTGGCGTGGGCATCCCGCCCCAGCGACACGACGGTTCGGGCGAGCAGTGCCCGTCCCGGCTCGCCCTGCACCCACCGGAGCACGATCGGACCGGCCAGCTCGACGCCATCGGGGACGTGGACGAGCACGCCCAGCGTGAACGCCGCGCGGGCGGCCTGTGCGAAGCGGTCGTTGTCGGGGAGCGTGGCGCCACCCTCGATCAGGCGGCGGAGCAGCCCGGGATCGCGATGCAGGACGTGCTCGAAGGTGTCGACGATCACTCCCCTCGCGGCGGCCTCGGGGCTCAGCCCGCGGGCGACCACCGTGTCGTCACGCACCTCGAGCAGCGCCGACGCGCCTTCCGGCACGGCCGGGGACACCGCGCGCGCGTCCCCGGTCCGGGCGTACGCGGCCATCTCGCCGAACCGCACGGGCCGCAGGTCGACGTACGTGGTGAACAGCGCGTTGCTCTCGACGGGGAGCTCGAGCGCGAGCGCGGCCGCGGCAACCCGGTCCGCGACCAGCCAGTCGGGCTCGCCCATCTCCCGGGCGAGGTCGCGCGGCGACGGCTCGGCCGCCAGGCCGAGCAGGGCGCCGGCGGGAGCGCCGGCGGGCATCGTGAGCGTCATCCGAGGGCGCCGTCCATCTCCAGCCGGACCAGGCGGTTGAACTCGATCGCGTATTCCATCGGCAGCTCCTTGGTGAACACCTCGAGGAACCCCTGCACGATGAGATTCTGCGCCTCGTTCTCGGTCAGGCCGCGGCTCATCAGGTAGAAGACCTGGTCCTGGCTGATCTTCCCGACGGTGGCCTCGTGGGTCATCGTGGTGTCGTCTTCCTGGATGTCGATGTACGGGTACGTGTCGCTGCGGCTCGAGTCGTCCAGCATCAGGGCGTCGCAGCGCACGCTCGCCACCACGTTCGTGGCACCCGGCGCGACCCTCAGGGTGCCCCGGTAGGTCGCGCGGCCGCCGTCCTTCGACACCGACTTGCTCACGATCCGGCTGCGGGTGTCGGGCGCCAGGTGGACGGCCTTGGCGCCGGTGTCCTGGTGCTGGCCCTTGCCGGCCACGGCCACCGAGATGATGTCGGCGGTCGCGCCGCGCCCGCGCAGGTAGATGGCCGGGTACTTCATGCTCAGCTGGGACCCCGTGTTCGCGTCGATCCACTCCACGGTGGAGTACTCGTGCGCGTGGGCCCGCTTGGTGACCAGGTTGTAGACGTCGTTGGACCAGTTCTGGATGGTGGTGTAGCGGACCTTGGAGCCGGGCAGCGCGATGACCTCGACGACCGCCGCGTGGAGCGAGTCCGTGGCATAGATGGGGGCCGTGCATCCCTCGATGTAGTGGACCCGCGCGCCCTCGTCGACCACGATCAGGGTGCGCTCGAACTGCCCGGTGTTCTCCCCGTTGATGCGGAAGTAGGCCTGGAGCGGGAGCGGCACCTCCACGCCCTTCGGCACGTACACGAACGACCCCCCCGACCAGACCGCGCTGTTCAGGGCGGCGAACTTGTTGTCCTCCGGTGGCACGACCGTCCCGAAGTACTTGCGGAAGATCTCGGGGTACTCCTGCAGGGCCTGGTCGGTGCCCATGAAGACCACGCCGATCTTCGAGAGCTCCTCGCGGACGGAGTGGTAGACCACCTCCGAGTCGTACTGGGCGCCGACGCCTGCCAGGAACTTGCGCTCGGCCTCGGGGATGCCCAGCTTCTCGAAAGTCGCCTTGATCTGGTCCGGGACGTCGTCCCAGGACTTCTCCTCGCGTTCGGAGGGCTTGCGGTAGTAGTAGATCTTGTCGAAGTCGATGCGGGAAAGGTCGCCGCCCCAGGTGGGCATGGGCCGCTTGAGGAAATGCTCGTAGGCGCGCAGCCGGAACTGCAGCATCCAGTCCGGCTCGCCCTTGAAGCGGCTGATGTCCTCGACGGTCTCCCGCGAGAGGCCCCGCTTGGTCTCCTTGAGGTAGACGATCTCGTCCTTGAAGTCGAACTTCGAGCGGTCGTTCGAGACCTGCTCGCGCAAGACGGTCATGTGGTCTCCCTGGCGCTGTGCCGGCGCCCATGGGTCACGGGCTCATAGTCGTGAGTCGCCGCGCGATGGGGCTGCGGGCCGGGGACGCGCCGGCGACCGAGGCCGCCGGTTGACCCGCAATCCCGACCGATATTATCGGAATTCCCGGGCCCGCCGTCAACGGTGGCGCGTGCCGATGTCAGAACCAGGTCGAGCACCACGGCGTGACGCTCGAGCGGAACATCGCGTCGGCCCCGTCCAGGGTTCCCGGCCGCTCCTCCGCGACCAGGCCGGCCGCGGCGAGCGTCCGGAACGAGACGCCGCCCAGGTACGCCGCACCCAGCGCCTGCACGTCGAGCGCCAGGTCCGGCGAGCGGCGCGTCCGACGGCACACCGCGGCCCCGTCCGCATCCGCCTCGAGCGCGTACCGTCCGCCGGCATACCCGGCCTCGTCGCGGACGTGGATGACCACGCGTCCCGGCGCGAGGTACCGGCGGGCCTGGAGCACCGCGACCGGGTCGAGGACACGCACCCACAGGAAGTCGCTGCGATGGTGCTGCTGCACGGCGCGTCCGTCCTCGAGCAGCCAGGGGAGCGCCTCGTCCGGCGAGCGATCCTCGGCCCTGACGGTGGCGACCAGGTCCACCTCGCACGCGAATCGCCAGAGGCGTGCGTACGCGTCGTCGGTGCAGCTCAGCAGCTCGTCCACCACGAGCGTGCTGTCCGGCTGCCGGTCGTTCCACTTCTCCTCGACGTGGTACCACAGGTAACCCTGCGGCTCGCCCTGTTCGTCCCGGTGCAGCACGTACCGCAGGCCCTTCGGGAGCGGCCAGGCCCGCTCGACGATCCCCAGCGACTGGTCCCACCAGTAGTCGGGCCGCAGGATCGAGCCGGCCCGGGCCATCCGGAACCGCTCGTACAGGCGCGGCCCGACCGCGCGGATGGCGTCCCGGTCGACCAGCTCCACGGACCCGCCGCCCGGTCTCCGGAAGCGTGCCGACCGGACATCGACGGCGAGCCCGACGTGGTCGGCGGCGCGGCCGAACCCGTATCGCCCTTAGATGGGGTACTCCGATGCGATGAGGATCGCCAGCGGCTCCCCGCGCCCGGCGGAGGCGTCGAGATCGACGTCCATCATGCGGCGCAGCAGGCCCTGGCGCCGGTGGGTCGGCAGGACCGAGACGGCCGTGATGGCCGATGCCGGGGTGGTGGTCCCGCCCGGCAGCGTCAGCTCGGTGGCCAGCGAGCGGAAGGTCCCGCAGATCCGGCCATCATCGAACGCGGCCAGGCACCGCCGGAAGTCGTAGTAGGCGCGACGGATCGCCGCCTGCCGCTCGGGATCGGCATCGACGAAGAACGGCACGTGGAAGGCGGCGAGCCAGGCAGGCAGCTCGGCTTCGTCGATGGTCCGGATCGTGATGGCCACGCCGCGATGGTACGGCGGGGCGAGGAGGCGGGAGCAGCACCGGAGACCGACTCCACCTCTCCGGACCCCGGGCGCGGCCCGTGGCACAGTATGGGTACATCGCGACGTCGGCCTCCCGACGGCCGCATCGTACAGGCCATACCGTCCGGGAGTGCCGGACCGCACGAGATCGCCGAGCAGCCGACATGACCAACCCGCGTCCCACCCCGCCGCCGCATCCTGCGCAGTCGCCCGCGCCGGCTGCGGCCCGACTCCCCGCCCTGTACCTCGGACACGGCGCTCCGCCGCTTCTCGACGATGCGCTGTGGATGGCCGAGCTCGCCCGGTGGGCTGGCCGGCTGCCCCGGCCGTCCTCGATCCTGATGGTCAGCGCCCACTGGCAGACCGCGCCCATGGCCCTCGGCGCGACCACGCGCACTCCGCTCGTCTACGACTTCTACGGGTTCCCGCAGCGGTACTACGAGATGACCTACGACGCGCCGGGGGCGCCCGACCTGGCGGCGAAGGTCAGGGGGCTCATGCCGGCGAGCGAACCGGTGCTGGACCGGCCCACGCGCGGGCTGGACCACGGCGCGTGGGTCCCGCTCCTGGCCATGTACCCGGAGGCCGACATCCCGGTCCTCCAGGTCTCGATGCCCGACCTCGATCCGGCGCACCTGTTCGAGGTCGGACGGCGCCTCGCGCCGCTCCGGGACGAGGGCGTGCTGATCGTGGGAAGCGGGTTCATGACACACGGCCTCCCGTACGTGCACGACTACTTCATGGGAAAGCCCGGCGCCCCCGCATGGTCCGTCGAGTTCGACCGCTGGGCCGCCGAGGGGCTGGAGCGCGGAGACCTCGACGCGCTCTTCGATTTCCGGAACCGCGCCCCGGGCATGCCGTACGCCCATCCGACGGTGGAGCACTTCGCCCCGCTGTTCGTGACGCTCGGCGCCTCGTCAACCCCGGGCGAGGCCCCCACCTTCACCATCGAGGGCTACTGGTACGGGCTCGCCAAGCGCTCCTTCGAGGCGCGCTGAGCCCGGTCAGTCGCCGGGAAGGAGATCGACCAGCGCGACGCCCAGCGCCTCGTACTGCTCGAGGCGGTTGTAGCGCTGGGCAGAGACGCGGACGGCGAGGCCCCCCGCGGTCGAGGCGGGCAGGTCGCCCGAGTCGATCAGCCCGGGCGACGGCCAGGGGATGACCGGCACCTCGAAGCCACGCTCGCGCAGCGCCGACTCGAGCGCCAGCGCCCGGTACCCCCCCGCGCCCGCGGGCCCATCGGCGACCGGCAGCGGCACCGTCGCCATGGAACCGAGCATGCCGTCGGGCACGGGCGGCTCCACGGCCAGCGCGTCGCACAGGACGTCGCGGGCCTCGAGTGCGAGCGCGTGGTTGGCCGCCATGATGCCGGGCCAGCCGTCCGGCGCCATGGCTCCCACCTGGTCGATCGCGTCGGGCACGGAGAGCCAGGCGGTCGGGTCCGCCGTCCCCGTCCAGTCGAACTCCAGCCGAAAGCGCGACAGGTCACTCCGCCGTGAGTTCGCGCCGTGCGAGATCGCGAGCGGGCGGATGGCGCCCTGGCGATCGCGGCGGACACGCAGGAAGGCGGAGCCCTTCGGCGCGCAGAGCCACTTGTGGCAGTTGCCCGTGTAGTACGCCGCGCCCATGGCGTCGAGGTCGAGCGGCAGCATGCCGGGACCGTGCGCGCCGTCCACGAGCGTGTCCACCCCCCGGCCGGCGAGCTCGCCCACCAGCTCGCCGATCGGCAGGACCAGCGCGGTCGGGGACGTGACGTGGTCCAGCAGCGCCAGCCTGGTCCGGGGCGTCACCGCGGCCAGGATCGCCTCGGCCGCCTGGCCCGGGTCCGCAACCGGGAACGGGACGTGCGCCATCACCACGCGGGCGCCGTCGCGCGCGGCCGCGAACCGGAGCGCGTTCAGGCTCGCGTTGTACTCGTGATCGGTGGTCAGCAGCTCGTCGCCTGGCGCGAACCGGAGCGATCGCAGGACCGTGCTGACACCCGCGGTCGCGTTCGGCACGAACGCCAGGTCGTCTGTAGCAGCGCCCACGAACGACGCCAGCCGTTCCCGGGCGTCCGCCAGGAG
>DAIDTV010000028.1:273-11510 GCA_027457005.1 Chloroflexota bacterium | reverse complement strand
GTCGACCGGGGTGACGAGCGGGGCCGACCGGGCGGCGAGCGCGGCCGACCGGGCGGCGTCATCGGCAGGGGCCCGCGACTGGGAGGCGCGGCGTCCTCGAAGGGCCTCCCAGCGCAGCCTGAGCACCACGAGGAGGGCCTCGACCACGATCCGGCGCGACATCTTGCTGACGCCGGCCCGCCGGTCCCGGAACACGATCGGGACCTCGACCACGCGAGCCCCGGCCTGTCGGGCCCGGTAGGTCATCTCGATCTGGAACACGTACCCTCCGGCGTGGATCCCGTCGCGGGGGATCGCCTCGAGCATCTCACGGCGCCAGGCCTTGAAGCCGCCGGTCAGATCGTGCGCCGGGAGCCCCAGGACCAGCCGGGCGAACGTGGACCCGCCGCGGGAGATCACCCGCCGTCCGATCCCCCACTCCGTGACGCCGCCGCCCGGGACGTAGCGCGACCCGATCACCAGGTCGGCGCCACGGCCGAGCGGCTCCACCAGTGATGGCAGGGCGGCCGGATCGTGCGACCAGTCGGCGTCCATCTGGACGATGCGGCCGGCGCCCGCCGCCAGCGCGACACGGAACCCGTCCAGGTATGCGCGGCCGAGCCCCTGCTTGCCGGGGCGGTGCAGGACCCGGACGTGGGGATCCGCGGCCGCCAGCGAATCGGCCAGGACGCCCGTGCCGTCCGGCGACGCATCGTCGACGACCAGGAGCGTCGCGCCGGGAAGCCGCTCGAGGATCGCCGCCGCGATCCCCGGCAGGTTCTCCGCTTCGTTGTACGTGGGCAGCACGACCCACGTGTCGTCGTGGGCGGTGCCGGGTTGCGGCGAGGTCATCGCGTGGAGTCTACCGGGCTCCGCCACGGTCATGAAGCCGCCCGGCAGGCGCGGTCGGCAGCTCCGTTACCGCAGCCGGACGCTGGCGGTCGCGGCAAGCGAGTGGCCGGCGCGGTCGGTTCCGAGGACCACGATCCGGACGATCCCCACCGGTCCCGCGTGGAGCCGGAACACCGCGCGATAGCCGAGCCCCGCGGTCGCCCGGGCAGTCACAACGTACGGCGCGACGCCCGGCTGCACCACGAGCAGGCGCGGGGCCGCGCGCAGCGGGTCGGCGGCCGTGATCGACAGGCCAAGCGTCTGCCCGGCCGTCACGGTCCCCGCCGACGGCACCAGCCGGAACGGTGTCAGCCAGATCGCGCTCCGCATCAGGACCGTGCCGGCCGTGGTGGTCGCGGCGATCGCCGAGAGGTACTGCCCCACCGGCATGGGCGACAGCACGGTGGATCCGGGCGCAGATCCCGTCCCGTCCCACGGCAGGGTCCACGTCCCGGCCGGGGTCGGGTGGGCATCCCACAGGGTGCGGACCACGCGACCGGCGGAGTCGGTCACGGTCCAGGTGACCGTGGCGGGCTGCGTGAGCGTCACGGACAGCGCGGTGGTGGCGGCCGGATCGCCGTCGAACGGGTAGAAGACCGCCGGTGCCGCGCCGGGAGACCTGATCGCGGTGAGGACGCGCGTCCGGACCGTGAGCGCCGCACCCGGAATGCCCGTCTCGCCGAGCGGCGCGACGACCAGCGAGTACGCGCCGTCCGGCACGGTCGCGCCTCCGTCGCCCAGCCCGTCCCACGAGAACCGGCCCGTGGCCGCCATCGCGGGGAGGACCATGTGGCGCACCACGGCGCCGGATGCGGATGCGACGGCCACGTCGAGCGTCCCGGGGGAACTCATCGAGTACCACACCGTGAGCGTGTCGGAGATGCCGTCACCGTTCGGCGTGAAGACCGACGGGGCGGCCAGGGAGGTCAGCGCCGGGACCGGGGCGGACGGGACCGCCGGGATGGGAGCAGGCGGCGCGACGATCGGCGACGGCGGGACGGGCGAGGGGCTGGGGGCCGGCGCCGCGCCCTGGAGCGCGCTGGCGGGGCCCGCACCGCCGATGACCGCCGAGGAGAGGAGGTCCAAGTTGCCGGCGAGCGAACGATAGAAGCCCGACGTCGCCGAGTCCGGGTCGAGATGCAGGCGGGCTCCGGGCGTGCGCACGGAGGCCGTCACGATCGGGGCCACGCCGACGCCGCCTGTCGACATGAACAGCTGGTCCAGCGTCTGGGCCGGCCCGAAGAGCGCGTCGACGATGCCGCCCGCGTCCTCCGTGCCCAGCGCCAGAACGGCGGAGGCGCCGCCCGCGATGAACCCGGCGGCGAAGTTGTCGACGCGTTCCACCGCAACCGCCTGCATGGGCTGGGGGAGGCCGGGCTCGCTGTTGCCGCTCGCGTAGCACAGGTGATTGAGCAGCACCAGGGAATCGGGCGCCAGGTGCAGGGTGGCCATGTACTGCTCGCCGTAGTACCGGACCTGGTCGTCGGCAGCGCCGTCCAGGGGGTCGAGCCCCATCCCGTCCTGCCGGTCGCGCATCAGGGTCGTCGTGTACGGCGAGGGATAGCCGTTGCCGTGGCCGAGGTAGATGAGCACGTTGGCCCCCGCCGCGGCGGCCGATACCTCGGCCCACGTGGCATGGGGGTGGAACACGCGGACGACCTGGGCACCATGCGCCGCCGCGTCCTCCGCGATCGCCTCACCCCACTGGAGGTTGCTCGCCGTCAGCGAGTGGGTGGGGCCCACGACCACCACCACCTTCGGCGGCGTTGCCGCTCGCACGGCCGCGGCTGCCAGCGGAAGGCCGGCGGGCATCAGCATCGGACCGAGCAGCGCGAGGGCGAGTGCGGCGGCAACGGCCACGTACGGTCGACGGTGCATGACGGCGCTCCAGGCGGGTTCGCGTGGCCACCGCGCGGCGCAGGCGCCCGCGGCGGCCGACCAAGCCTGTTCCTCGCGGGAGACGGGGACCATCGCGCGATGGTCCCCGTGGGCATGACCCGATCGGCGCTCCGCTCCGGGCGGCAACGTGGCAGGATGAGGTCACAGTCGCGCACGGAGGCAGGCGATGGATCTCGGTCTGGATGGGCGGGTCGCATTGGTGGTGGGGGCCAGCCGCGGCCTGGGCAGGGCGTCGGCGCTGGAGCTGCTGCGCGAGGGAGCCTCCGTGATGCTGGTCGCGCGCGACGGGGCGGCCCTCGCGGCAGCGGCCACGGAACTCGCGGCCGATGTCGAGCAGGCGCCCACCGGCGGTGCGAGGCTGGACCCGGTGACGGCCGACGATGCGGACATCTGGCTCGCGGAAGGCCGGGGCCGCAGGTCCCCCCGCGAGCGGGTTGCCTGGGTCGCCGGCGATGTCTCCCTGCCGGAGACCGCCGAACGCCTGGTCCGGGCGACCATGGACCGCTTCGGCCGGCTGGACGTCCTGGTCGTCAACGCGGGCGGCCCGCCGCCGGGCCCCTTCGAGGCGATCGCCGAGGACCAGTGGCGACACGCGGTGGACCTGACCTTCCTGTCCGCCGTGCGCCTCGTTCGCGCCGCTCTCCCCTGCCTGCGGGACGAGCGGGTGCGCGGCTCCGGCGGGGGCCGGATCGTGTTCATCGAGAGCGGGAGCGTCAAGCAGCCGGTCGCGAACCTGATCACGAGCAACTCGCTCCGGTCGGCGGTCCAGGGGCTCATGAAGACGCTCTCGATCGAGCTGGCGCCGGACGGGATCCTGGTGAACGCCGTCGGGCCGGGACGCCTCAACACGGAGCGGATCCGCCAGCTGGACCGCGACACCGCGGCGCGCACCGGGCACTCGGAGGACGATGTACGGGCCGACCAGGCGCGCACGATCCCGCTGGGGCGGTACGGCGATCCTTCCGAGCTGGGCGCGGTGGTGGCGTTCCTCGCCTCGTCCCGGGCAAGCTACGTCACCGGGAGCCTGATCCCGGTGGATGGGGGGCAGATCCGCTCGATGCTGTAGGGCCCGGCCCGGGTACCATCGGGCCGACATCCATCGCGACAGGAGTCGCCCGTGCACCTGTTCCTCGTCGGCGCGGGGCCGGTGGGCCTGGTCACCGCCGTCGGCTTCGCCCGCCTGGGCCACCGGGTCACCGTCTCGGACATCGACGCCGCGCGCATCGCCACCCTTGCGGCCGGGCGCTCGCCCATCTTCGAGCCAGGGCTGGAGGACGCCGTCCGCGCCGAGTCGGCCGCCGGACGGCTCGCGTTCACAACCGACCCGGTCCCGCCCGCAGGCGCCGGCTGCTCCATCGTCTGCGTGGGGACGCCGACCGGGCCGGAGGGTCCGCTCTCGACCGAGCAGGTCGAGCGCGCCGTGGCCGGCCTGCTGGAGACGGCCCCACCCGATCACGTCATCGTCGTCCGCTCGACGCTGCCGGTGGAGGGGCCGGACCGGCTGGCCCGGCTGGTCGAGGACCGGCGGACCCACGGTCCCTGCCCCACCGTGATCACCAACCCGGAGTTCATGCGCGAGGGCGCGGGGCTGCGGGACTTCGACGTGCCCAGCCGCGTCGTCACCGGCTGGCTCCGCCCCGAGGATCGCGACGCCGCGCAGGCCGTGGCCGACCTGTACGCGCCGCTCAACGCCCCCACGCTCGTGGCCGACGCGCAGTCCGTGGCGCTGATCAAGCTCGCCTCGAACGTGTTCCTGGCGACCAAGATCGCGTTCGCGAACGAGCTGGCCCGGATCTGCGACGCAGTCGGCGCGGACGTCGACCTCGTCACGACCGGCGTCGGCATGGACGATCGGATCGGCAAGGCGTTCCTGAGCGCCGGGCCGGGCATCGGCGGGTCATGCCTCCCCGAGCAGGCGCTCGCGCTGCCGCTGCTCAGCGCCCGGGCGGGTGTGCCCACGCCGCTCATCGACGCGGTGAGCGGCTCGAACGCGTCTCACCAGCGTGCCGTCGTCGCGCGGCTGGGGACGCTGCTCGGCCGGCCGCTCGCCGGCTCCCGGGTCGCGCTGCTCGGCCTCGCGTTCAAGGCCGGTACCGACGACGTCCGCGAGTCGCCGGCACTGGCGCTCGCGCGCGAGCTCCGCGCGGCGGGCGCAGCGGTGGCGGGCTACGACCCCCAGGCGAGGGAAACCGCGTGCCGGGCCGACCCGCAGCTGGAGACCGGCGCAGACCCGGTGGAGGCCGCGCGCGGCGCGGATGCGGTCCTCGTCGCGACCGAGTGGGCAGAGTTCCGGGGGATCGACTGGGCGGCGATGCGCCGTGCGATGGCCGGCGACCTCGTGTACGACACGCGGAACGTGGTGGACGCGCGGGCGGCACGGGCGGCCGGCCTGCGAGTCGAGATGCTGGGCCGGCGCGCCTGACCCGGCCGGATCAGGGCGCGGGCGCGAGCGACGGCTGCGGCAGCGGGAGCGCCGCGACCGAGGCACCGGGAGCACCGGACGCCGCAGGCGACCCCGACGAGGAGGGCGCCGGCGGGAGCCCGCCGTGGTAGTCGGTGATGACCAGCACGTACTCGAGCTTGTCGAGGTTCGAGGCAGGGTTGATGAACGCGGTCTGGACCACGGCGTTCGGGTCGCGCTGGACGTCGACGATGTTCCCGATGAGGAGCCCCTTGGGGAACGGCGACCTGATGCCGTTTCCGAGGTCGATCCCCGCGGTGACGACCGTGTCGTTCAGGTTGACTCGCTCGGTGGCGGGGATGTCCTGCATCACGAGCGCGCCACCGAGCTGGCCGATCACCTCGCCCGTGGCACGGCTCGACTCGATGAGCCCGATGACGGTGGAACGCGTGTCGCTGATCAGGAGGATCCGGCTGAAGTCGCTGCCGACCTCCCAGACCGAACCGACCAGGGCGCCGCCGTCGGCGACCACTACGTCGTTGAGCGCGATGCCCCGGTCGGTCCCGGCATCGATCGTGATCACGCGCGTGTACTGCGAGACCTCGCGGCTCACCACGGTGGCGGCCACCGTGCTGTAGTCGAGCGACCCCTGGACGCCCAGGAGGGCGCTCAACTGGTCGTTCTGGATCCGGATCTCCTGCAACTGGCGGTTCTCCACCTGGAGCTGCTGGTTCTGCTGCTCCAGCGCTCGGTTCTGGGCCTGCAGCTGATCGATCTCGCTCAGCGCACCGAAGATGGATCCGACCGAGCGCGTGGCGCCCGACAGCGCGGACTGGGCGGGCGTCAGCATGTTGCCGACCACGATCTGGAGGTCGCGCATCGGCGTGGTCCCGCTGAGGGCGAGGAGCAGGAGCCCGGCCGCCATGAGGATGGCGTACAGCATCCCCCGCCTCCGGCTGGCACGCGTCGCGAACATGACGCGTGGCTCAGCGTGGCGGGCGCGAGTACGTCTCGGCGACGAGCGAACGCTCCATGGCGTCGAGCGCCTCCAGCGCCTTCCCGGTGCCACGGGCGACGCAGGTGAGGGGATCGTCCGCGACATGGACCGGCATCTGCGTCGCCTCGGCGATCCGCCGGTCGAGCCCCTGGAGCAGCGCCCCGCCGCCGGCCAGCACGATTCCCTGGTCCATGATGTCCGCCACGAGCTCCGGCGGCGTCTCCTCGATGGTGTCCTTGACGATCTCGACGATCTGCTGGACGGACGGCTCGATCGCCTCGCGGACCTGGTCGGCCCCCACCTCCACCGCGCGCGGCAGACCGGTCAGCAGGTCGCGGCCGCGGAGCGTCACACGCAGCTCGTCCCATTCTCCCGGGTACGCCGACCCCAGCGCGATCTTGATGTCCTCCGCGGTCCGCTCGCCCACCAGCAGGTTGTACTCGCGGCGCCCGAACGCGACGATGTCCATGTCCATCTCGTCGCCGCCGATGCGGATGCTGCGGCTGATCACGATCCCGCCCAGGCTGATCACGGCGACCTCGGTGGTCCCGCCGCCGATGTCGACGATCATGCTCCCCGAGGGCTCGCTCACCGGAAGGCCGGCGCCGATCGCGGCTGCCATCGGCTCCTCGATCAGCCGCGCCCAGCGGGCACCCGCGTTCAGCGCCGCGTCCCGGACGGCCCGCTTCTCGACCTCGGTCACGCCGGACGGCACGCCGAGCAGCATGCGCGGGCGCGGGATCAGCCCGACCCGGTCGTGCACCCGGTTCACGAAGTACTTGATCATCTGCTCGGTGACGTCGAAGTCGCTGATGACGCCGTCGCGCAGCGGGCGCACCGCGATGATGTTGGCCGGCGTGCGCCCCACCATCCGCTTCGCCTCGGCACCGATCGCGAGCACCTTCCGGGTCTTGGTGTCGAGCGCAACCACGCTCGGCTCGCTGATCACGATGCCCCGATCGCGGACGTGGACGAGGGTGTTAGCCGTGCCGAGATCGATCCCGATGTCCCGGGAGAAGAGACCGAAGAAGAAGTCGAGCATGCTCGTGGCGGAACCTGCCTGCTGCTGGTGACTGGGCGGGAGCGTCGAGCGCGCCCTGGCGCGTTCCGATCGTCAGCGCGACCGGGGAATGCGCGACGCAGTATACGCGGCGAACCCCCGGCCGCCCGCATCGGGCCCTCGGGCAGACCGGCGCGCACGCCTCAGCGCCCTCCCCCGGGTCGCTCGAATGCAACACCCCGGTCGCGCAGGCTGACGAACGCGTCGTGACCGATCACCAGGTGGGCGAGCACGGGCACGGCAAGCAGTCTCCCTGCGGCCACCGCCTCCGCGGTCAGGTGCAGGGCGTCGGGGCGGGGCGTGGGGTCGCCCGAGGGGTGGTTGTGGACCAGGATGACGCCCGCGGCCGACTGCCGCACGGCGTCCCGGAACAGCTCGCCCACGCGCACCAGGGCGGTGGAAACGTTGCCCTGGTAGACGGTCTGGATGGCCAGCACCTGGTTCTTGGTGTTGAGCAGCACGACGCGCAGCTCTTCGCGGTCCAGGCGACCCATCTGGAGCACCAGCCGATCCGCGAGATCGCGCGGGGTGCGCACGGTGAACCGCCCGCTCGGCCAGTCCGCCAGCAGGCGGCGCCCCAGCTCGAACGCCGCGACGAGCTGGCATGCGCGGGCGGACCCGACGCCGGGCAGCGACTCGAGCTCGACGACGCTCGCGCCCGCGAGGCCGGCAACCCCTCCGTGCGTGGCCACGGCCTCCGACGCGAGCTCGACGGCACTCCGGCCGGCGGCACCGCTCCCCCAGATCAGCGCGACGAGCTCCGCGTTCGACAGGCCGGCCGGGCCCCGGGCCACGAGCCGTTCCCGCGGCCGCTCCTCCGGCGGCAGCTCGCGGATCAGGCGCGGACGGATCGGCGCGGGACCGATCCGTGGGCCGGTCACGGGGCACCGCTCGCGCGACGGGCGACCGGGAACCGGGAGGGCGGCTGCCCGGGCCGACGAGCGAGGGGGACCGGGCGATGGACGCGACGTGGTCGCGGCGGACTCGGGAGTCGCCACGGACTCGAAGGCCGCGGCGGGCCCGGCAGCCCCCGTGGGCTCGAAGGCCGCGTCTGGCCCGGCGGCCGCCACGGGCTCGAGCTCCTTCCCGGGAAGGCCCGGGGACGGCCGGCCCGGCGCCACTCCTGGAACGAGAGACGCCGCGAGGTCGCGCGCTGCGCTCGGAACGGCGTCGGGCGACAGCGTCATCTTGCGACTCCTGCTCGCGGCGGCGATTGGCGCCCCCGGGCCCGGACAACGGAGCCCGCCGATTCCTCCGCCATCCGGACCCGGGAGCTGGCACGATCCTAGGCGCAGGCACTCATCGCCGGCTCTCCGGCGACTTGACGCGGCCTTACCGCTGGATCGTCGCCGTCGTGAGCAACAGGATCACCGCGATACCGTTGAACGTCATGTGCCCGGCGATCGAGGCCATGATCCCGCGCTGCGAGAACAGCCACCCCAGCACGTACCCGACGGGCAGGATCACGATGAACTGCAACGCCGCCATCCGCAGGCCATCGCCGGCGTTCGATGCGGTCACGTTCAGGATGTGAACGATCGCGAAGAACACCGTCGCGCGCAGCAGCGCGCTCCGAAGACCCAGATCCCGCCACCACGCGGTCAGCGCAAGCCCGCGGAAGAACGACTCCTCGCCGATCGGGGCGATCACCACCGCGGCCAGCACCGTCGCGAGGGTGTCGATCGGCGTCCGCGGTGCCGGCAGCACGCTCGGCAGCTGAGCCCCGAGCAGCGACGCGATCACGCCGCCCACCAGGATAGTGACGAAGTAGGTGGGGACCATCATCGCGACCCCCGACATCAGGTCGCCCGCGAGCCGCGCGGGCGAGATCCGCCCCCCCGCCGGCCACCCCATGGCGGGCCAGTCGAGGGCGCGGGTGCGCACCACGAACAGCCAGATGGCGGCGACGTAGGCCAGCGTGGTCAGCGCGACGTCCACCAGCGCCCCGATCGACTGCGACTCCGGAGCGATCAGGCCGGCCGCACTCAGCAGCCCGACCACGACGGTCACGCCGAAGATCACGACCCCGAGCAGGATCAGCGGCGAGGGGCCGCGGTACCGATCCTCCCCGCGATCCGCGCGCGCCAGCACCTGGTAGCCCGCGGCGCTGGCGAGGGACACCGTGAGCACGGTGAACGCGCCGAAGAACAGCGCCACTCCAGCCGGCCCGACCGGGCCCGACGCAGAGGCGCTGGACGCCGCGGCACCGGCCACCACGAAGAGCCCGATTCCGACCACGGCGAGGAGCCACGCGGCCACGTACAGGCCGGGTGCCGGTCGGCCCTCCAGGCTGAAGATGCCGGCTCCAGGCGGACCGTGGGACGAGGCGGCGGCACCGTCCGCGGTGTGCCCACCAGCGGCAGGGCCGGCAGCGTCGGAGCCGCCGGCGGCATCGGTCGTCCCGTCCTGGCCGCGGCCGTCCTCGCCGGCTGCGTTGCGGTCCTGGTCGTCGCCGTGATCCCCGACGACATGCAGGTCGGGTCTGACCCGGCCGGAACCGTTCTCCCCGGACCCCGCGGGTGGGACCGTGTCCGGCCCCTGGCCCGGGCCGTCGCTCACCGAAGCGGCGTTCCCCGCACGGGGCGATCGGCACGAACCGAATCCAGGCCCCCGGTCCCGGGGCCGGTCGACGTCATCTCGGTGTCCGTTGACAGCGCACCGGGCGAGGCGGCGGCCTCGGCACGCACGACCCGGCGGCGTGGCGGGGACGTCGGCCGGGCGGCGCCGGCGATGGGCGGCACAAGGTCGGCCCCGCACCACGCACAGACGACCCAGTCCAGCTCGACGCGACGGGTACACGACGGGCACACCCGGCGAAGCTGGTTGCGGCAGGTGGGGCAGACCAGCCAGTCGGCCTCCACGCGCCGGTCGCAGTTGGCGCAATGGGGCAGCGTCTCGATCTCCCGCAGCATCGCCTCCTCGGCGAGGGCGCGTTCGTTGGCTTCGGCGACCGTCTCACCGGGACGCACGAGCCGGTACAGCAGCAGGCCGAACGGGAACAGGATCGGAGTGAAGAGGATTATCACCACGGCCGCGAGGTACGGCGCGATCGGGTTCGCAGTGCGGGACTGCAAGTCGCGGTAGGCCCAGTAGGCGCAGGCCAGCCAGAGCAGCACGACGTAGAACGCGATCGCCCGGCCGACGAGCTGGACGTGCTGGTCGTTCAGGAACGTGGTGATCGCGTCCCCGACCGGCGTGAGGATCTGGTCCATGTGCCTGGCTGGCGCCTCCTGGGGAGATCCCTCAAGTCGAGCGAGTGTAGCAGAGGGCCCCGGGCCGGCCACTCACGGCAGTCTGCGGCTGCTCCACGCGGCGGCCCGGAGCGCAGACCCGGCACCGGCGATCAGCAGAGCGACGATCCACGCTGCCACGAACGCGAGGGTCGCGGCGACCACTTCGACGGGAGCCGGCGGCGCGCTGGAGAGGGTCGCGGCGTAGGTGTCCCGGACTGCCGGCCAGGCCAGCGTGATGGCGAGCAGCCCGGGTACCAGCGAAACGACCGTGACGAGCCAGGCCGCCAGCCACGTGGCGGCGATCCGTGCCGCTCCGCGCAGGGCCCGCGCGGCGCCGGCCGCGGGCCGTGACCGTGCGGCCGTCGGGACCGCCTCCCGCCGGTAGGCCCCCCGCAGCAGCCGGCGCGACAGCAGCGCGTTCACCACGTCCGCGAGCAGCAGGCACGCACCCAGCGCAATCAATGGCGTTGACGCGCCCTGGAGCACGCGCGCGACGTAGGGCACGCTCGTCGAGGACGGCAGCAGGTACTCCTGCTCCCCCACGGCGATCAGCCGGCTCACCGTGAAGATCGACGTCGCGGTCGCCGGCAGGAGTGCCAGGATCTCCACGGCGACGAGCTTCGCAACCAGCCGTGGAGCGCCGTCCCTCGGGCCCGGCATCGCGGCGGGCAGGATCGAGGTGCGCGCGGCCGTGTCTCGCGCGGCCGTGTCTCGCACGGCCGTGTCGTGCGCGGGCGAGTCGTGTCCGGCCGTGTCGTGTCCGGCCGTGTCGTGCGC
>DAIDTV010000028.1:0-263 GCA_027457005.1 Chloroflexota bacterium | reverse complement strand
AGTTGCTGGTAGACGACGGCATCCGCGAGCGCGCCGAGCAGGAGCCCGAGCGCCACGATCAGGGCGGTGACCGCCCCTGCCGCGAGCAGTTCCGGCAGGAACACGGACGAGATGCCGCTCGTGGTCACCGACAGCGGTGGGACCAGCAGCGTCACGCCGACCGGCGTCGGCAGCGAGAGGATCGGCAGGGCGAGCACCAGGATCCCGCCTCGCGCCAGGAACCCGGCCGCACCCACCACCCACATCACCGGCGACGACAGCAC
>DAIDTV010000027.1 GCA_027457005.1 Chloroflexota bacterium | reverse complement strand
CTGTTTCCCCTGGGGTTCAACACGATCCTGATCGCGCACATCATGTTCAACATCAGCTACGTCGTGGTGACCGTGAAGGCGCGCATGGCGGGGTTCGACCGGCGGCTGGAGGAGGCCTCCATGGACCTCGGCGCGAACGAGTGGACGACGTTCTGGAAGGTCACCTTCCCGCTGATCTTCCCGGGAATCCTCGCGGCGGCCCTGCTCGCGTTCTCGCTCTCGATCGACGACTTCGTGGTCACCAACTTCACGTCGGGGCTGACCAACACCTTCCCGATCTGGGTGTGGGGATCCATCCGCAACTCCCTGCCGGTGCAGATCAACGTGGTGGGGACCATCATCTTCGGGACGGCCGTGCTGCTGGTGCTGGGCTCGACGCTCCTGCAGCGGCGCAGCCAGTAGACCCCGCCGTGGGCCAGCTCGAAACCGGTCGCCTCCGGATCACCGAGGCCGCGAGGCTCGTGGGCACCAGTCCCTCGCGCCTCCGCCAGTGGGAGCGCGAGGGACTCCTGCACCCGTCGCGCGGGCGCGGCGGCCAGCGCCTCTACCAGCCGGCCGACGTGGACCGGGCCCGCGAGGTGGCCCGGCTGCGCGCCGAGCAGCTCAACGCCCCCGCCATCCGGCGCATCCTCGGGATGTCGCCGGGCACGCCGGCCGCGGAGCACCCATGGGAGCCGCCGGCCGGACTCCCGGGCGCCCGCCTGCGCGAACGGCGCCTGCGCCGCCGCATGACCCTGGGCGACACGGCCGCGCGCACGGGCCTGTCCTCGAGCTTCATCTCCGCCTTCGAGCGGGGCCTGTCCGGCGCATCCCTCGCGGCACTGCACCGGCTCGCCGCCGCCTGCGGCACGACCGTCGCCGAGCTCACCCGAGGGACGCCGGCGAGCGCCGGCCGGGTGGTGCGGGCCGGCGAGCGCCGGGTGGTCGAGCTGGGTGGCCCGGCCATCCGCATGGAGGACCTCTCGAACGACCCCACGGCGCTCGAAGCGCAGCTCTTCGTGCTCGCGGCCGGCGCCGGGAGCGACGGATGGTACGCCCATCCCGGCGAGGAGCTCATGCTGGTGCTCGACGGGCGCGTGGGCGTCTGGCTGGGTGAGCAGGAGTACTACGAGCTGGCCGAGGGCGACGCGCTGACGTTCCCCTCGACGCTGTCGCACCGGTTCCGCGCGCTCGCCACGACCGAGACGCGCCTGGTCTGGGTCAACACGCCGCCGACCTTCTGAGGAGGGAGCCGTGATCGAGTCGAACGCCGCCGCCACCGTCATGCCGGACCGGTCGGTCGTCCCGGCCGTCTGGTCGCGCTACACCGACCTCGTGATCGACCGGGGGGAAGGTTCCTGGCTCATCACGGTGGAGGGTGAGCGGTACCTGGACTACAGCTCGGGGATCGGCGTCACGAACACCGGCCACGCCCACCCGAGGGTCGTCGCCGCGATCCAGGCGCAGGCGGCGAGGCTGTTGCACGGCCAGCAGAACATCGTCTACCACGAGCCCGGGCTGCTGCTGCACGAGCGGCTGCGCCACGTGCTGCCCGGCGACGACTGGCAGGCCTTCCTGGCCAACTCCGGGGCCGAGGCGACGGAGGCGGCCGTCAAGCTCGCCCGGGCGGCCACCGGGCGCCCCGCCATCGTCGCCTTCCGTGGCGGCTTCCACGGCAGGACGGCGCAGGCCATGGCCCTCACCACGTCGCGCGTGTCGATCCGTGGCGATTTCGAGCCCCTCCCCGGCTCCGTGTACCACGCCCCTTACCCGTACTGCTACCGCGCCGCCGGGGGATCCCACGACCCCGGAGCCTGCACCTGCGACTGGGAGGCCCAGCTCGAGCAGCTGTTCGCGCAGGTGGTGGTGCCCTCCAGGGTGGCCGCGTTCGTGGTCGAGCCCGTTCTCGGCGAGGGCGGCTACGTGGTGCCGCCGCCCACGTTCCTGCCCCGATTGCGGGAGATCGCGTCCCGGCACGTGATCCTGCTCGTGGCCGACGAGGTGCAGACCGGCTTCGGGCGCACCGGCGAGCTGTTCGCCGTAGCCCACACCGGCGTGGTGCCGGACATCCTGATGGGGGCCAAGGGGATCGCGGCGGGGCTCCCGCTGGGCGGGATCGTGGCCCGGCGCGACCTGCTGGCCCGGTGGTCTCCCGGGGCACACGGCGGCACGTACGGCGGCAACGCGGTGGCCTGCGCCGCCGCGAACGCGACCCTCGACGTGATCCAGGACCAGGGGCTCGTGCAGAACGCGCGTGATCGCGGGGCACAGCTTCTCGCGGCGCTCGCCGGGGTCCGGGGGCGGTTCCACCGCCTGGGGGACCTGCGCGGGCTCGGGCTGATGGTCGGGCTCGAGTTCGTGCGCCCGGACGAGGGCGACGGCCGCGTCCCCGACCCGGAGCTCGCGAAGCGCGTCATCGGGGCGGCGCTGGAACGCCACCTGATCGTGCTCTCGGCCGGGACGTGGGGCCAGGTCGTGCGGCTGATCCCGCCGCTCGTCACCACGCCCCGCGAGATCGACCACGCGGTGGCGGTGCTGGCGGAGTCGATGGAGGTCGCCGGGGCCTGACCCGGGACGGCTCCCTCCCCGGAAGACGGCCGGGTCGAGGGGGCGCGCCCCCGGCGCGGATCAGGCGGTGACGGCCGGCCGGAGCGCCTCCGGCAGCGGGCGGTGCCGCTCGGGCGCCGTGATGTACCGGTCGAGCAGATCGCGGGTGCCGTTCACCCGCAGCTCGTGGAACAGGAGCTCGAGCTTCTGCGCCTGCGTCAGCAGGATCTCGTCCTTGGTCTCCAGCTCCCACAGGCGGCGCTTGAGCGGGCCGAGCGCCTTCTTGCGCGTCTTGTAGACGAACTGCTGGTCCGTCTCGCCTGGCGTCCGCTCGGCGGCGCAGTTGGTCTGCACCCAGAGCTCCACCTCGTCGTGCAGCGCCTGCGGTGTCGCGGGGTGGTCGTACAGCGTGTTCTGGAACCCGGTGGCTAGGTGGATCTCGGCCGTGTCGACCTCGGGGAACCGGTGGAACAGCGCGTCGGGGAGCGTGGACGCACCATGCTGGACGGCGCCGGCCATCCCGTACACCCTGCACACCGCGGAGAGCCGCCGGATCGTGTCGAAGTCGACCTTCACCTGGGCCACACCGCCGCCCGGCAGCGGCACCCCGCCGTGGCTGGTGCCCGTCTGGATGCTGACCTTCGAGAGGCCGACCGCGTCCGGGCCTGCCCGGCGGTCGAGCTCGCGGCGGAAGCCGTCCAGGAACGCCCGCAGCTCGGGCTCCGTGGAGTTCTGCTTGCCGACCTCGCCGATCTCCCCGCCGATGCTGACGGTCAGTCCGGCCGGTTCGACCTGCCGGATCAGCGCGGCGAGTTCCGCGGCCCGCTCGTAGTTGGCGCGCTGCTCCTCGTCGACGGTCGGCTTCGACAGGTCCACCAGCGTCGAGCTGTCGATGTCGATGTTCCCGTAGCCCACGCCGATCGCCGTCCGGGTCGCCGCGCGGAGCGATTCCGTCACCGCCTCGGGGTCCGCGGCGTACTTCTTCGCGTTGAACTGGTAGTGGTCGCCCTGGATGAATACCGGGCCGCTCCAGCCGGCCGCGATCGCGCCGGCGAGGCAGCTGGTGATGTACTCTCCGGGGCGCTGGTACGAGTATTCCTGCTCGCTGCGCGCGAGCTCCAGGATCAGCGGACCGACGTCGTGGCGGAGGGCCGTCTCGTAGACCGTCCGCGCCATGTCGAAGACCTGGGTCCGCAGGTTCATCGCCGGGACCGTGAACCCGCCGATCTCGCCGCGCCCGCGGGCCATGTACAGGTCGTGGATGCTCGCCGAACGGATCCCCAGGGACTGCGCGGCCTCCCAGACGATCCACTGGGCAGCTTCCACGGTGGCCGGGTCCTGGCTGAACGTCGCGCTCCAGGCGAGGTCGCGGATCCCGCGGTCCCGCAGGGCCGCCGCGTCCTCGACGACGAGCCGCCCGCCCTCGATCCGCGCGATGCCGCGGAGCAGGGCCAGGAGCTCCGTGGGAGAGCCTGCGACGGTGGGCTGGGTCATGGCGTTGCCTCCGGTCGGGGGACGCGGTGGGTGATCGATGTCGTGCCCGGAATCCTACCGCGCCGGGCGGGGAACCTCGGGCGGAGTTCCGGGCCGACTGGGCCGAGCCGCGGATGGTGCCGCGCGGTCCGCTCGCCCGCGGTCAGGCCACGCGCCGGGTCCGCCGGTCGAGGTAGTCGACCAGCACGAACTCCTCGAGGCGCTCGGGGCTGGCGTAGAAGGCGCGGCCACGGTTCATGCGCGTGACGCGATCCACGAACTCGCCGAGCGCGCGAGAGCGCTCCAGCATGAAGGTGTTGATGGTGATCCCGTCCCGCGTGCAGCGCGCCACCTCGCGGAGCGTCGCCTCGATCGTGCGCCGGGTGGGCGGGTAGTTGAACTCCACCCGGCCGTCGTCGATGTGCGCGGTGGGTTCGCCGTCGGTGATCACCACGATCGAGCGGTTCGCGGGCGAGCCGCGCGCCAGGAGCCCTCGCGCCAGCAGCAGCGCGTGCTGGAGGTTCGTGCCGTACTCGTTTCCGTGCCACGACAGCGTCGCCAGCGAACCGGGCGGAACCTCCCGGGCGACGTAGGCGAACCCGACCACGTGCAGGGTGTCGTGCGGATAGCGCGTCCGGATCAGGGTGTCCAGCGCGATCGCCACCTTCCTGGCAGCGACGAAGCACCCGCGGAGCAGCATCGAGCGGCTCATGTCCAGGAGCAGCACGGTGGACGCCGAGGTCACCTCCTCCGCGTCGTGGACCTGGAAGTCGTCGGGAGCGAGACGCACCGGCACCCGGCCGCCCGTCGCGGGCGGCGTGTCCCTCGCGTCGCCGGCCGGGGCGGCGAACGCCCTGGACACCGCCCGATCGAGGGTCCCGCGCAGGTCCAGGTCGAACGGGCGGCCGAACTCGTACGGGGACGAGGTGCCCGTGCGCTCGCCGGTCCAGCCGACCCGGGCCACCCGGTGCCCGCCGAACGCGTCGCGGCCCAGCCGGCCGAACACCTCGTCCAGCACGCGCTGGCCGATGCGGCGCTGTCCCCGGGCCGTGAGCTCAAGCCGGTCCCCGTCGCGGGTGACGTAGCCCGCATCCTCCAGCGCCTGCGCCGCCCGCTGCAGCGCCGCGAACTGCTCCGCCGACTCCGCGTCGAGCAGCCGGCGCACTTCATCCGCATCGACGCTCGCGAGCGCGGACGGATCGCCGGCATCGGCCAGCCGCTCGCCCAGACGGTCCATCTGCTGCAGCGGCGCGATCTCATCGAGCGCCTGCTCGAGCCCGATGTCGTGGTCGCCCCGGAACGCGTACGGCGCGCCGAGACCCTCCGGGAGGATCCGGTCCAGCAGCGAGGCCAGGCGTGCCAGGTCGTAGCGGAGCCGGTCGTCGCGCAGCAGCGCATCCATCAGCGACCCCAGCTCGTCGCGCTGTTCCCGGCTGAGGGACCGCAGCAGCGACTGCATGGCCGCCATGCGTTCGGCCAGCTGGGCGATGACATCGTCGAGGTTGCGCGCCCCCGGGAACGCGTCGCCGTACCGCCCGAGGAACGCGCTCGCGTCCGGGTTGCCGCCGGACAGCCGATCCTGCAGCAGCTGCTGCAGGTCGCGCACCATCTCGCGGGTCGCCCGCAGTTCCTCCGGCGTGGTCGCCTTCAGCCGATCGGCGAGTCCCTGGAAGGTCGAGTCGAGCATGCGCCCCTGCAGTCGTTCCAGCAGCTGCTGGAACGCGTCGCGGGCCGCCGGCTCGAGGAACTCGTATTCCTCCAGGGCACGGATCCGCCCGCCGGGGTCGTCCGGCAGCGCGTCCAGCGCCGCCCGGTGCCGGCGTGCCAGGTCTCCCAGCATGCGTCGCATCGGATCGCCGGGGCCCCCGGCGTCGCCGGGCTCGCCGGACCCGGCAAGCCGCCGCTCGATCCCCTCCCGCTCCGTGTCGACGATCTCCTGGAGCTGGCGGCGCAGGTCGCCCATCACGTCGCCCAGCCCGTGCCGCTCCAGCAGTTCGCGGCGCCTGTCGGCGAGGCGCCGCAGCAGCTCCCGCAGCCCCGTCAGGCCGGCGCGATCCCGGTCGGCGGGCAGCCCGTCCTCCATCATCCGGCGCAGCGCGTCCTCCAGGTCCCCGTCCGCCAGGATGTCCTCGGAGAGCGCGTCGAGCAGCTCGTCGGCCTCGATGCCCGCCGGCTGCTGGGTGCCGTCCCAGCGCCTGTACCGGGCCCGGCCGCGACCGGTGGGGTCGCCGGGAGCCGGCCTCCACTCGTCGCCCGCCGTCACGGCGACGGCCTCGCGGGGAGCCGGCCGGAACCGGCCCTCACCGCGGCGCCCTCGGTCATCGCCGGTACGTCCCGCCGCCGCCCACGGCGGCGTGCCGCTCCTTGTTGAGGCGCCGCTGCAGGTGCAGGCCCTCCAGGACGAACTCCACGGCGGAGGCGATCGACGCGGGCGAGTCCGACGCCCCGAGCCTCGACGCGGCCTCGCCCAGGCCCGGCACCTCGCGGGCCCACCGCACGTAGGAGCGGGACGGGACCAGCTCGCCGGTCTCCACGGTCAGCCCAGCGTCGAACGCGCTGACGATGTCGTCGAGGGCATCGGCCTGGATGCGACGCCCGAAGACGGCCAGCACGGAGCGGTTGACCAGTCGCTCCACCACCCGCTCCTCGGGCACGTTGTCGCCGATCGTCTCGAGCTCGATCTTGCCGGTGGTCGACGGCAGGAGCGCGACCAGGTCGCTGATCCGGGGCGCCGCCTCCGGCTCGCGAAGCCGGACGGCTCTTCGATACGCGTTGGCGAGCAGCGTCTCGAGGTTCGCCACGCTGACCCGGACGCTCACCCCCGAGCGCTGGCTGATCTCCGGGGCCCGGCGCGCGAGGTGCGACAGCTCGGCCACCACCTCGAGCATGTAGGGTGGCTCGTCCAGGTGCGGCCCGCCCGGCACGTCCTCGAAGCGCATCCGCTCCTGGCGCATGATCGAGATCTCGTGCTCCAGGGTGTGCGGATAGTGGGTCCGGATCTGGGACCCCAGCCGGTCCTTCAGCGGCGTGATGATCCGCCCTCGGCTGGTGTAGTCCTCCGGGTTGGCGCTCGCCACCACGAAGAGGTCCAGCGGCAGGCGCAGCATGTAGCCGCGCACCTGCACGTCGCGCTCCTCGAGGATGTTGAGCAACCCGACCTGGATCCGCTCGGCGAGATCGGGAAGCTCGTTGATCGCGAAGATGCCCCTGTTCGTGCGCGGGATCAGCCCGAAGTGGATGGTGGTCTCGTCGGACAGGTAGCGGCCCTCGGCCACCTTGATCGGGTCGACCTCGCCGATCAGGTCGGCGATGGTGATGTCGGGGGTCGCGAGCTTCTCGCCGTAGCGCCGATCGCGCGGGAGCCACTCGACGGGGGTGGCATCGCCGTGGGCCGCGACGATCTCGCGCGCGGCCGCGCTCAGCGGGGCGAGCGGGTCGTCGTGGAGTTCGCCGCCGGCAACCACCGGGATCTCCGGGTCCAGCAGCCCGACGAGCAGGCGGGCCATCCGCGTCTTGGCCTGCCCCCGCTCGCCCAGGAACACCAGGTCCTGGCCGGCGAGGATGGCGTTCTCCGCCGCCGGCACCACGGTCTCCTCGTACCCCACGATCCCGGGAAACAGGCGGCCGCCGGAAGAGAGGAGCGCGACCAGGTTGGCGCGCATCTCCTGTTTCACCGTGCGCGACTGGTAACCCTCCGCCCGCAGCTCACCCAGGGTCGCCGGTCGCCGATTCCGGTCGGGGCGCCGCGGTCGCGGGCCCGGGCCGGGGACCGCGTCCGGGACGGGCGGGGAACCGGCTGGGCGTGGCCCGGTCGCGACGGGCTCGGCGGGCTCGGCGGCGCGGGGCCCGGTCCCGACGGGCTGGGCTGAGCGCGCGCCGGCGGCGCGGGGGCGCCGCTCCGCGGGCGTGGGGCTCACGCCTCGCCCCCGGTCCGGGGCCTGGGCCGCTGCGCCAGCAGCACGTGCAGCGCCTCCGGCGACGTGCGCCCGGATGCCACCAGGCCGGCCACCAGGCGCGATCGGGCGACGTGCTCGTGCTCGAACTCGTCCCTCGCCAACCCCACGCGCATCGCAAGCTCCGCGGTGATCCCCCACTCGTAGTGCTCCAGCACATCGCGCTCGCGGTCCCACGTGGCGAGGACCGCGGGCGGTCGACGCTGGAGGTGCCCCGCCACGTCGCGCTCCAGCGGCCGCACGTAGTGGCAGGCGACCACGCGAAAGCCGGCCGGGTCCAGGGTGCCCGCTTCCCTGCCCGAGCCCCCCGGCGCCTCGCCGTCCGTGGCGTGCGCGGCCCGACTGACGCTGGCCCGTCCGAGGACCACGACCACGCCCAGGCGTCGCAGTTCGTCGGCGCTCACGGACGCCGGCGGGGAACTCAGGATCGTGAACACCTGCTCCAGCGATGCGGCCCGTATGGTGGCCGCCAGCCCGTACCCGCGCTGCAGCGACCGGATCAGGACACGCGTCCGCGTCCCGGAGATCGCGGCGGGCGCGTCCGCGCCGATCTCGCCGGCGACCAGGCAGGTGGTCTCGGGAGGCGCGGGCCGGCGCGGTGGAAGCGCCAGCCGCGGCCCCGGCCCACCGGCGGCCATGCCGGACCCCGTGTGCCCGGTGCCCTCCGGCTCCCAGCCCAGGGCCTCCGCGTCTGCCAGCCAGTCGAACGTCTCCCGGTCCCCCTGCAGCTCCACGCGCCCGGTCGGGGGCGGCAGGAGGTCCAGGAACGCGTCGAGAACGGCGCACGCGAACGTGGGCACGTGGGTGTCTGCCACGACCAGCGGCAGGTTGGCCTCGATCGTGATCCAGAGGAGCGCGGCCAGCTCGGGATCCAGCACGCGCGCGGCGACGAGCGAGGGAACGGTGATCGAGGCCGACGGCTCCCGCGCAGGGGACCACCGGCCTGGACCCTGCGGGAGACGATCCACGAGGCCTCCAGGACGACTGGCAGGAGATCAGGGCCGGGAGCGCCCGCAGCGGATCGCCCAGCAGCGCGAGGCGGCTGAGCGAGGCGACCATCGCCTCGGCCGATCCGCCCGGCAGATCCGTCCGGCCCCAGCCGCCGGCGAACAGCGTGTCACCTGTGAAGAGCAGGCCATCATCTGGTGCGAGCAGGCAGACCGACCCCTCCGTATGGCCGGGCGTGTGCAGCACCTGGAGCCGGACCGACCCGAACAGGATCAGGCCGCCCTCGGCCAGCTCGACCGCCGGCACGGACGGCGGGATCGGGAACGGCGCGAACAGCGGTTGCGGATCCTCCAGCCCGTGCCGGTCGAGCGGGTGGCAGGCGATGGGGGCGCCCGTCGCCGCCTGCACCGCGGCGTTGTCGCCCACGTGATCCCAGTGCCGGTGCGTGCTGACGATGAGCTTGAGCGTCCACCCGCGCTCGGCGAGCCGCTCGCCGATCCAGGCCGCGGACGGGATGGCGGTATCGATCGCCAGGGCTTCCCGGGTCGCCGGGTCGCCGAGCAGGTACACGTTGGTCCCCAGCGGGCCGGTCGCGCGCTGGATCAGCTCCATCGGGAGTCCGGGGCCGTCCGCGCCATCCGGGCTGCCGGCGGACGACCGGCGCGACCGCCGCGATCGCCGCGATCGGGGGTTGTCACCGCCGTCTCTCCGGCCGCCTATGCCCCCGCCGGACGCGGCGCGCCCGCCGAGCGGCCGGGGGTGGGCCCCGCGTCGGGCAGCTCGTCGCCGATGCCCCGTTCGGCACGCACCCGCCGCGCGGCCTCGACCACGACGCGCATCTTCGCCTTCGCCTCCTCGACCGTCCGGGTCTTGAGCCCGCAGTCGGGGTCGACGAAGATCCGCTCCGGCGGCAGGACCTCCAGCGCGCGCCGGATCCCTGCCGCCGCCTCGTCCACCGATTCGATGCGGTGGCTGTGCACGTCGACGACCCCCAGCCCGATCGCCTTGGTGAACGGGATGTCCCGGAACCGTTCGAGCAGGTCGTAGCCCGAGTTCGCCATCTCGAGGTCCACCTGGTCGACCGGGATGTCGAGCATGGTGGGGTAGGCGTGCATGAAGTCGCCGTAGCAGATGTGGGTGATCGCGTGCGCGTCGAGCCCGTCCGTGACGATCGCCATCGCCTCGGCCACCAGGGGCAGCTCGTCCATGCGCGCCGAGGCAGCCGGCTCGTCGACCTGGATGAAGCGCGCCCCGGCGGCCGCCAGGTCCATCGCCTCCTCGTGGATCGCGCGGGCCAGGTCCAGCACGAACTCGCGCCGCGAGCCGTAGTGCTCGTCGAAGCTCCAGTCCGCGATGGTGTAGGGACCCGTGAGCATCCCCTTCACGGGCCGCGTCGTGAGCGACTGGGCGTACGTCCAGGCGTCGACGGTGATGGGATGCGTCCTCCGGACCGGTCCCACCGCGATCGGCTTGTGGTAGTAGCGATTGCCGTAGCTGCGCACCAGGCCGCCGATCTCGAAGCCGGCCATCTCCTCGGCGAAGTAGGTGGCCATGTCGCCCCGGTACATCTCGCCGTCGACCAGGATGTCGACCCCCAGCTCCTCCTGGAACCGGATCCAGTCCTCGGTGGCGCGGCGCTCGAGCGCGTGCAGCTGATCGTCGCCAAGGCGCCCGGCGGCGTGCTCGGAACGTGCCTTCACCAGCTCGGGCGGCTTGGGGAACGACCCGACCGACGTGGTCCACAACCCGTTGCTCATGACCGCTCTCCCCGCGCGGCAGCCCCCGGTCGCTCGGACGGCGGCTGATAGACCCCGAGCGCGGCGCTCCGCGCATCGACCGCCCTGGGGTCGATGACTCTCGCCAGCTCCTCGGGATCCGCGATGGTGGCCTTCCTGGCCGCCTCCGCCAGCGCCTCGATCTTGGCCCTCGCGCGGTCGCGGGGGAGGTACTCCAGGCTGGTCGAGGGGGCCAGCGCGACACGGTCCAGGCCCCGGCCCCCGGTGGACGCGGCGTAGTGCGCGGCCCAGATCATCACCGGCTCGTCGTCCGGGCGCGTGTTCCGGGCGTTCGCCACGCCGCAGACGATCCCGCGCTCGCCGGGCGCGCGGGCGATCAGCTCCCAGTTGTCGGGGCCCGCGATGAGGTCGAACAGGTAGCTGCGGAACGGCAGCCCGAACAGCAGGTCCGGGCCGGCGGCCACCGCGTCACCCATGGTGATGGCCAGGCAGAGGTGCGCCTCCTCGAGGCCACGGGTGACGCGCCGGAGCGCCTCCCCGGCCAGCGCCCGCTCGGCCGCGTCGTCCGGCCCGATCAGCGTCAGCGCGTTCTCGTCGAGCTGGATCACCGGCACGCCGGCGTCCAGGAGGGCGAGAAGCTCCAGGTTCAGTGCCTCGGCGAGCGCCAGCGCACGCTCGCGGCCGACCTCGCCCGGGTCGGACAGGCGGGCCAGCGTGTACGGCCCGACCAGGCATTGCTTGACCGGTGGTGCCGCGATGCCCCGTTCGTGCGCCAGCGAGGCGGCAACGTCGCGGGCGAACCGCCAGTCGTCGACGGTCATCGGGGACTCCCAGGCGGGCGCCTCCAGCGCGCGCGGCTGCCGGAAGTACGTGTTGGTGTCGAAGTACCGCAGGAGCCCCGTGATCTCTAACCCGCGCAGCCCGCGCGCCACGGCCGTCTGCTGGTCGTCCCAGCGGACCTGGCCGTCGGTCAGCAGTTCCAGCCCGGCATCGACCTGCTCGGCCATCACCTCGCGGACCAGGTCGTCCTGGGCCGCCCGGAACGCGGCGTCGTCGATCTCCCCGCGCTCGAGCCGGGCGTGCGCGGCCCGCACGCGGAACGGATCGCCGGGCAGCGGGGTGCGTGGATAGGCTCCTACGAGCGTGGCGAACATGCGGGCTCCCGAGGCGGTGGACGTCCGCGCGATTGTACGGGAACGGTTCGCGAAGGCCGGCCGTGGCCTCCGGGTCG
>DAIDTV010000026.1:7603-11970 GCA_027457005.1 Chloroflexota bacterium | reverse complement strand
GGTCGAAGGTCGCATCGTCACCGGCCGGGCCGACCGACTGCCAGGGGGCGGCGGGCGGAGCCGCGCGTATGGCCGTCTCGACGCGGCCCGAGTCGGTCAGGCTGAACACGCGCCGACCGTCGATCTCCTCGCTGCGGACCAGCCCCTCGTCCTCCAGCTGCTGGAGGGTGGGATAGACCGAACCGGCGCTGGGGCGCCAACGTCCCTCGCTGCGTGCCTCGAGCTCCTGGATGACCTGGTATCCGTGCATGGGCTTCTCCGCCAGGAGGGCCAGGATCGCCGTGCGGACGTCGCCGCGCCTGGCCATCCTGCCGCGTCCCCCGAAGGGACCGCCCAACCCGAACCGCGCGGGGCCCCCGAAGCCATGCATGCGGGGGCCGCCGAACGGCCCGGGTCCCCGGAAACGCCCCGGGCCGGGTCCTTCGTCGTGATGTCCGCGGGCCCGACCATGGCCCGCTGCCTGGCCGCCCATCCGGGGCGACCGGTCCTGATCGAACAGCATGCTGCTCGCCTCCTGAGTGTATCGCGCACTGTCTGTGCTACATCACGATATATCGCTAGTCCACGCAGTGTCAAGCAGCATCGAGCCGCGGTGGTGCTCGGCGCCTCTGGCGGTGGTGCTCGGCGCCCCGGTCGCGGGCGCCCGCCGTCACGCCGGCGGCTTGACCTCCACGAAGACCTTGATCGCCGACTTGTCGTTCAGCAGGTGGTCCGCGAGGTCCTGGAAGGCGTCCAGGCCGGCAACGCGCGTGGTCAGCAGCTTCGCCGGCCACCCCGGGAAGAACGCCTCGGCGGCGATCATGTCTGACACGCCCTGCTCGAAGTCCGCGAGCGCAGCGTTGACCGTCCCGACCATCACCTTGTTGCCGAGCACGAACCCCTGGTTGATCCGGTCGGCCGGAATCGTCGTGGTGGTGTCGCCGCCGGTCACGGAGGCCAGCACCAGCACGCCGTCCGTGCCCAGGCTGGCGGCGGCCTCGAAGGCCATCGGGCCGTATCCCGTCGCCTCGAACATCAGGTCGAAGGGCCCGTGCGCCGCCGCGGCCTGCGGCAGCGTGGTGTCCGACGAGGAGACGTACACCGCCCCGAGTTCCTCGGCGAGATCGCTGTTGCGGTACGGGCGCGGACGGCGCGAGTAGACCACCACCTCGACCCCCCGCAGCCGGAGCAGCGCGGTCGCGATGAGCCCGATCGACCCGGCGCCGAGCACGCAGGCCCGAAGCGGCCGCCAGACGCGGAGCCGGCGCTGGATCTCGATGGCCTGGCGGATCCCCTTTTCCGCCACGGTGAACGGCTCGAGCAGGCAGCCGGTCGAGGCAACCGTTTCGGGCAGCGGCACCACGAAGTCGGCGGCCTCCACGTACCGCTCCGACAGGTAGCCGTGCAGCAGGTTGATGCCGCGCTCGTAGTAGACGGCATCCGTGGTCATGTCCTGCATGCCGATGGTGTCGTAGATGCTCTTGCCGGGGCGGCGGACGGTCGCCACCACCAGCGACCCGGGCCGGATGCGGCTGGACACGTTGGGGCCCACCTGGAGCACCCGGCCGAGGTTCTCGTGGCCGTTGACCAGGAAGTCGTCCCCGGGCGGGGGGGCGCCGTAGAGGCCCTGCAGGATGTCGCGGTCGGTGCCGTCGACGCCGACGCGGAGCACCTCGACGAGCACGCCGCGGCCGCCGGGGATGCTGTCGATCGACGGCTCCGGGATGTCGCGCAGGTGGATGGAGTTGGGGACGCGGGGATGGACGGCGATCGCCTTCATGCCGGCAATGGTAGGCCCGCTGCCGGGTCGGGCCCGCGCTGCCCGGCGTCCACCACCGCAACACGCACGTTGCGGCCCTCCCAGCGACCGGCCTGCGGCCAGAAGAACGTCGCGTCGACGGCCGCTCCCGGCGGCAGCCGGTCCGAGCCGGGCACGTCGGCCACCCAGACGCCGAGGCCGGTGTCGCGGGCCTCGACGTCCTGCGCCGTGGCCCAGCCGTCGAACGAGCAGTGGACGCGGCACGGCGCGAGCAGCTCGAAGCGGAGCGTCCGCCCGGCCGGCATCGAGGGACGGGGCGCGGTGAAGCGCCAGGTCGCCCGGACCGGCTGCGGCACCCTCCCCTGGTAGCGCTGCCAGGCGGCCTCGGGACGGTCGATGGCGTGCCCGAGCGCGACGGACCGTGCCAGCTTGACGTACTCGGCATGGGCCCAGGCCAGCGGCATCGCCGACCCCGAGGGCCGTCCGCAGGCCAGCCCGCGCGCGGGAATGTCGTCGGTGTCCCAGTCCTGCTCCGGCAGCATGCCGCCCCGTGACCCGAGCCGGAGCATCGCCTCGAGGTACGGCCGCGCGTCGCGTCCGGCCTCGAGCTCGTAGTGCCCGCGCTCGCCCACCAGCAGGGGCCAGCCTCGCCCGATCCCGGTCCCGTCGAACGGGCCCCCGTCGGCGTGCTCGCCGTACCCGTCGCCGTTGTAGCGATGCCACACCGGGCCGCTCGGCGTCTCCGTGCGCAGCAGCGCGTCGGAGACCTTGAGCGTGGAGAGTACGTGCGGGTCGTCGGGCCGGCGCAGCCCGAACCGCACCAGCGCCAGGAAGTCGGTCCCGACCATCTCGTCGGCGGCGACCATGGACTGGCCGGGCGGGCGGTTCCTGACCGGGACTGCGGCGGAGACGGGGGCCCCCGCCAGCACGCCGGGCGAGGCGATCCGGACGTAGTACCCATCCACCCCGTGCGCCTTCGCCAGGGGCGTGCCGCGTGCGTACGTCCAGTCCTCGATCGAGGCGTTCCAGTCGTCGGCCAGCTCCAGGCAGTAGCCCGCGGCCGGCTCGGCGAGGTGCTCGGCGGCCACCACCAGCGCCGCGACGACGGGCGCGAGCGTGGACGGCGTGAGTCCGGCGTTCTCCTCCCAGCGGTCCTGCTGGGTGGCCGGCCCGGTACGCGCGATGAACGACGCCGCCGCACGGATCATCCGGTCGAGCGCCGGTCCCGTGACGAGCTCGGCGAACGCGGCGGCCTCGTCGCCGACGCGACCGTGCATGTGCGTCCCGCCCGAGCGTCGCAGCGCACCCACCAGCAGGATCGGATACGCCGCCTCGTCCAGCTGCACACCGCTCCAGTAGGGAAGACCGTCGACCCACTGGTTCTGGAACCAGTGCCCATCGGGCTCCTGGGTCGCCACGAGGTAGGCGAGCGTGCGCCGCGCGGACGCGTGCGCGCCCAGGGCCACGAGCGCCCCCGCCGATTCGACCAGGTCGCGCGACCAGACCAGGTGATACCCGCCCAGGTCGTTCCGGGCGTTGCCCCACGGGATCGACAGGCTCGCGACCGTGGCACCGGGCGCCGTCCGGTCCTGGTGGACCCGCAGCACGGCGGCCGAGTCCCGGTACAGCCGGCCGAGCTCGTCACCCAGCTGCTCCGGCGGCGGCACGCAGGTCCGGGCGAACCCGTGCCAGTTCTCGATGTACTCCTCCCACGCCGTCTCGAAACGCCCGACCAGCGCGGACGCGACCTGGAGCGCGGCCTCCTCGGGGCGCCGACCGAACCCCAGCGCGACCTGGGCGACACCATCCCGGAGCGGTATCTCGCTCATGGCCGCGACGTTGCCCTCACCGGTCGCGTCGTACGTCCAGGTCATCCGGCCGTTGCGGGCGAAATCCTGCCACCCGTCCGACGCGCCGACGTATCCCACGCTCTGTCGTGCGGCCGGCGGATCCGACGCCAGCGCGAGCGCGTACGGGTCGTCGGCGGCGAACAGCGTGGGACGCCCCTTGTACATGCCGGCCCAGGCGCGGTTGTGCTGCCCGCTGAACCCAAGGTGCGGGGCGAGCAGCGGGTAGAGACGCAGGGGGTGCGGCGGCTGCGCCCCTGCCCCCGGCCCGCGCAGGTCCTGCAGCCGGGCCTCGATGCGGATGACGTCGGCGTGGTCGTCGGCGCAGATGCGCAGGGTCAGCTCGTACGCGGGGTGGCGGTGGACGGCGATGACCGCGGGGATGCCGGGTTCCACGTACCGGACGTCCGACTCGGCATCGCGCTTGACCTCGCTCCAGAAGCCGGCGTCATCCGCCACGATGAACCCCAGGTCGCGGATCTGCGGGCGATCGACGCGGGGCCAGTAGACCTCGTTGAGGATCCCGTGCCCGACCGTGAACCAGACTCTGCTCGCGTAGTGCGAGGTGCCCACGGCGTCCTTCGCGCTGCTCGACCACGTGGGAGCGATGCCGGGCGACCCGGGAGCATCGCCGGAGACCTGGAGTGGAGCGGCAGGTCGCGCGCCGCTGGACGGATCGGCTGTCATGCAGCCAGCGTAGCGCCAGCGCGGCCAGAGCGCCCCCGGCGGGGACTGCGACGCGTCATGCGGCGCCGGAAAGGGGCGGTGGGGTCGGCAGAGAC
>DAIDTV010000026.1:0-7593 GCA_027457005.1 Chloroflexota bacterium | reverse complement strand
GGAGGGGGGATCCGGGAGCCGCGCCTCGATGTGGAAGTCAACAATCTGCGGGGTTCCCGCTCAAGGGCCGAGCGGCCCCTAGCCCGGCGGGCATTGTGCCGATCGGCACGCCGGAAGGGGTAGGTGGCACCTGCTCCAACGGGTAGGTTGCCGGGGGGTCGGCGAGCGTCAGCGGGCGCTCTCCTCGAACAGCACCCCCGGGTTCAGCAGGCCGGTGGGATCCAGGGCGCGCTTGATCGCGCGCATCGCGGCGATGTCGTCCCGGGTGGGACCCTCGTCCCGTGGGCCGACCCGCGCCGTCCCCGCGGCCGCCGGTGCCGGCGACCGCGCCGGGCAGCCGCTCCACGAGCTCAGCCAGGCGCGCCACCGGCACGCTCACGTCGAGCTTGTGGGCCATCCCCTCCGCGGCGATCGCGTCCGTGTGATCCTCGCGCAGGTCCCAGAGCCGGCGCATCCCGGAGGGATCGGAGACGAGCACCGCGTCGGCGACCTCGGGCGCACCGGCCAGCAGCTCCGCGAGCCCGTCGGCCGGGTCGGCATCCGCGGCGCATTCGAGGAGCAGGTAGCCGGGATGCTCGTCGCGGAAGGGACGCGCGCCGCCGCGGTGGCGAAGCACCAGGGCGAGCCCATCCTCGAAGAACAGCTCGGCCGCCTCGAGCGAGGCGAGTCGCGAGCGCGCCCGACCGGTCAGCGCCACCGCCGAGGCCGTCGCGCGAGCCTCGGGGGATCGGAACGCACCGCGACCGTCGTTCGGACCAGCCTCGAGCGCAACCAGCGCGACGGCGCGATGCGCCGGTGCCCGCACCAGCCTGAGCCGCGCCCCCGTGATCACCGCGAGCGTGCCCTCGCTCCCCGCAAGGAGCTGGGGCAGCGCGTAGCCCGCGTTGTCCTTGGCGAGACCGGGCATCCGTGACAGCACGTCGCCGCTCGCCAGCACGGCCTCGATCCCGACGACCTGGGCGCGCACGGACCCGTGGCGGAGCACGTGCACCCCGCCGGCGTTCGTGGCGATCATGCCGCCCACCGTCGCGGAATCCCGCGCCGCCAGATCGATGCCGAACGCGAGGCCCGCCTGCAGCGCGCGCGCCTGGAGTCGCGCGAGCGTCACGCCCGCGCCGGCCGTGACCTCCATGGCCGCCGCGTCCACCTGGCCGAGCTCGTCGAGGCGGCGCAGGCTGAGCAGCACCTCGCCGTCCCTCGGCACGCCGCCGCCGACCAGCCCCGTGTTGCCCCCCTGTGGCACGAGGGGTGCCGCGGCCGCCGCACAGGCACGCACGACCTGCGCGACTTCCGCCGTGCTGCCCGGGCGGACCACCAGGCGCGCGCGGCCCGCGAAGCGCCGGGTCCAGTCGATCTCGTAGCCGGCCCGGAGGTCCGGGTGGGTGAGCACGTGCCCCGGTCCCACGATGGCCCGGAGCTGGGCGGCCAGGGGGTCGCCGGACGTCGGGTCGCCGGACGCCGGCTCGCCGGACGTCGGGTCGCCGGCACGGCCGAGCAGCACGGCGGGGGGATTGCCGGATCCCGGCTCGCCGGCATGATCGACGGGCGGCGATCCAGCACCGCCGCCTGCCGACTGGCGCGCGCGACCGCGCCGCCGGGCCGATGGGTCGCGCGGCTCATCCGGGCTGGGCACCCGCCGAGGATAGCGCCGGAGGACAGGTACCGGGGACAGGTGCCGGCGGACGGATTCCTGAGGTCATCTGCCGGGGGACGGGCCCGGCGGCAGGCGCCGGGGGCACCCACCCGCGGCCCACGTACCATGAGCACGTGACGACACTCCTCCTGGTCCGCCATGGCCTGATCGCGGCGACCGGCCGGACCCTCTCTGGATGGACCCCCGGCCTCCACCTCGACGAACGGGGCATGCGACAGGCCCGGGCGCTGCGCGACCGGCTTGCCCGGGTCCCCCTGGCCGCGCTCGTCGCATCGCCGCTCGAGCGGTGCGTCGAGACCGCATCGATCCTGGGCGAGGGGCGCGACCTGGAGGTCCAGCCCGACGAACGGATCGGCGAGGTGCGCTACGGGGACTGGACCGGCCGCGATCTGAAGGCGCTGGCAAAGGAACCGCTGTGGCGGGTGATCCAGGTCCACCCGTCCGCCGCGGAGTTCCCCCACGGGGAGCCGCTGCGGGCCGTGCAGTCGCGCGCGGTGGACGCCGTGCGGGACTGGAACGCACGCCTGGGCGCAGACGCGACCTGGGCCCTGTGCAGCCACGGCGATGTCATCAAGGCCCTGCTGGCGGACGCCCTGGGCATGCATCTCGACCTGTTCCAGCGCATCCAGGTGGACCCGTGCTCGCTGAGCGTGGTCCGCTACACGCAACTGCGCCCGTCCGTCGTGCGTATCAACGACAACGGGGGCGGCGTCGACGACCTGCTCCCGCAGAAGCGGCAACGCCGTCGCTCGCCGGATGCCGTCGTCGGGGGCGGCGCGGGCGGAGCAGGGTAGACTCGATCGACGCGGGTGCGCCCGCACCACCGGAGGACCGATGCCTCGACGCATCTTCAGCTTCGACACGCCCGATCGCTTCACCGCCGGGACGGTGGGTGAGCCGGGCCACCGCACCTTCTTCCTGCAGGCGCGCAGCGGGCCCCGCCTGGTCAGCGTGATCGTGGAGAAGGAGCAGGTCTCCGTGCTGGCCGACCGCGTGGGCCAGCTGCTCGAGGAGATGCGACGCCGCGGCGTGGACGTGCCACAGGATCTGCCGGACGGCGCGCAGGACGTCGCCCCGCTCGACGAGCCACTGGTCGAGCAGTTCCGCGTCGGATCGATGGTGCTCGCGTGGGACGGCGAGGCGCGGGAGATCGTCGTCGAGGCGCGCGCGCAGCTCGACGAGGGGGAGGAAGAGCCGGACGAGGAGGACGACGAGGACGACGACGCGCCCGAGGGCCCGGACATGCTGCGGGTGCGCATGCCCGCCCAGGCCGCTCGTGTCTTCGTGGACCGCGCGTTGCGGGTCGTCTCCGCGGGCCGCCCTCCCTGCCCGTTCTGCGGGCTCCCGCTGAACCCGGAGGGCCACCTCTGCCCGCGAAGGAACGGCCACATCCACTGACCATGGACGGGGGCGACGCGCTTCGCGTGCTTCGCGAGGGCCAGCTGCGTCCGGTGGGCCGCCTGGCGGACGCCTCGAATGCCACCCTCTTCTGCCACGTCGCCGGTCCCGGGCCGGACGGTGCCGAGATCGAGCTGGCCTGCGTGTACAAGCCCGTGCGCGGGGAACGCCCGCTGTGGGATTTTCCGGCCGGGACGCTCGCCAACCGCGAGTACGCGGCGTTCCTGGTCTCGGAGGCGGCGGGCTGGGCGATCGCGCCTCCCACGCTGCTTCGTGACGGCCCGTTCGGGCCCGGCATGGTGCAGCTCTGGGTCGACGTGGACGAGGCGGTGGACGTGGTGGACCTGGTGAGGCGGTCGGACGAGCGGCTCCGACCCATCGCCCTGTTCGACGCCGTGGTCAACAACGCGGACCGCAAGGGCGGTCACCTGCTCCCGGTGCCCGGCGGTCACGTGCACGGAGTGGACCACGGGATCTGCTTCGCCGCAGAGCCGAAGCTGCGGACCATCCTGTGGGGCTGGCGCGGATCGCCGATCGCCGGCACCGAGCGCGCGACGCTGGAACGGCTGGGGACGGCGCTGGCCGGCGACCTTGGCGCGCGTCTTCGCGAGCTCCTCGCCGCCAGGGAGGTCCGCGCGGTCGGTGCCCGGATCGAGCACCTGCTCTCGACCGGCTGCTTCCCCGAGCCCGACCCCGAGCGCCCGGCGATCCCCTGGCCGCCGTTCTGATCGCGCGCCGGCCTTGCCTCGCGCGCCCGCGGTTCGGGTCGCGCCGGCCGTTCCGACCGCGCCCGTGTCGGGGCGGATCTTCGGCCCGCCGCGGCCGCTACAGGAGCGCGATCACGTTGGTCAACGCGCCGAGGACGCCCATGACGGCCACGACGAGTGCCAGCGAGCGGCCGCCGCCCGTTCGCCGCGAGTACAGCTGGATGATGACCAGCATCACCGCCACGCCGACGAGCTTCGCGCCGGCGACGGCACCGAAACCGCCCACGTAGTAGACGATCCGGAGCGGCCCGGCCTCGCCGCCGATGCCGGACTCGCGCACGGCCAGCCCGAACGTGGCCAGGTCCGCCAGCTGCGCGGTGACCAGCAACAGCAGGGTCAACCTCGGGAGACCCCTGCGGAGCCGCGCAAGGTGCCGCCCCGCATCCACGCCGCGAGGCCCGCCCGGGACCGTGCCGGCGCGCGCACGAACGCCCGCGACCTGGCGGCGCGATCGGTACGACAGCGACATCGAGTCCTCCGGGGCCGCACCCGGGATCGCGCGAAAGAGCCCGGTCCGTGGCGACCCTCCGTACAGTGTGCGCCCCCGGGGCACATGATCTCCACCAGCAGGCAGCCCGGGCGCGCTGCAACGGCGCGACGGCCGTGGGGCCGGGCTGTATCCGGCGGTCGTCATGCCGGCGGGTGGCAGATTGATATGCCGCCGCTCACGCAGGTGTCGCGGTTGAGGGGCCGCGCGATCCACGATCGAGGTCCGCGGTACCGCCGCGGCCCGGTGTGAGCGTGCGCGCGACCTTCCGGCCAGCCGATGCACGGCCCGCTCGGGCGCGACTCCAACGACGAGGGGAACGGCCCGATGAGTCTTCGACCCGGCGACAGGCGCACGGCGCGCCGCGTCGGGATCGCGCGCGCCACGCTGCGCAGGCGCCGCCGGGGTGGCTCGTCCGCCTGGCTGGGGCTCGTCGCCGCGATGCTCGTCGTGCTGGTCGCCGGCCTCCTCCTGGCGGGGGCCGGCCTGGCGGTCGCCGGGGCAGGCACGCTCCAGGCCCTGACCTCGCCGAGCGTGGTCGACATCGCGCGGCTGTCGCGGGCGTCGCTTCCCCAGACCACGCGGATATACGACCGCACCGGCACGCACGTGCTGGCCACCATCTACACGCAGGACCGCGACTACGTCACGTACGCGAACATCCCGTCCGACGTGGTGCATGCGACCGTCGCGATCGAGGACCGCGGGTTCTGGACCAACCCGGGCATCGACGTGCCGGCCATCGCGCGCGCGGCGCTCAACGACGTGGCGGGCGGCCCGCTCCAGGGCGGTTCGACGATCACCGAGCAGCTGGTCAAGCTGCTGATCACCGGGAGCCAGCCCACCATCTCGCGCAAGATCCGCGAGGCGCTGCTGGGCATCCAGGCCAGCCGGGCGCTGACCAAGCAGCAGGTCATGGAGCTCTACCTCAACACCGTGTACTACGGCGAGCAGGCCTACGGGGTGGCGGCCGCGGCCCGCCACTACTTCGACGAACCCCTGTCGAAGCTGACGCTGGGACAGGCGGCGATGCTGGCCGGGCTCCCGAAGGCGCCGGTGGGGCTGGACCCGTTCCTGCATCCCCGCCAGGCGACCGCGCGGCAGCACCAGGTCCTGGACGCGATGGTCTCTACCGGGGCGATCACGGCCGCCCGGCGCGCGACGGCCGAGCAGCACGGCCTCGGGCTCAAGCGCTGGAGCCTGCCGGCCCCACCGGTCCCCTGGTTCACGGACCGGGTCATCGCCGAGGCCAGCCAGCTGATGGGCGGCTACAGCGTCCTGGCATCCTGTGGCTGCAAGGTCATCACGACGCTCGATTGGGGCCTGCAGCGGATTGCGCAGCACGACGTCACGAGCTTCGTCGCGAAGCTCCCGCCGAACCTGAACGTCAGCAACGGCGCGCTGGTCGCGCAGGACCCGGCGACCGGGCAGATCCTCGCGTACGTCGGCTCGGTGAACCCGGCCGACCACAGCCCGAAGGTGCAGGGCCAGTTCGACTCGGCCGGCGTGGCATTGCGCTCCCCCGGCTCCACCTGGAAGCTGATCACCTACCTGGCCGCGATGGAGTACGGGCACCTCACCGACGCCTCCACGCTGTGGGACATCCCGATCAGGTTCGCGCCCGGGTACGTGGGGGTCGACTCGGAGAA
The DNA here is from genome assembly GCA_027457005.1 of Chloroflexota bacterium. Lineage (GTDB taxonomy): Bacteria > Chloroflexota > Limnocylindria > Limnocylindrales > CSP1-4 > JAJYNJ01. The sequence goes on along the minus strand of DAIDTV010000026.1, from coordinate 1,638 downwards.
CGACTACAACGGCCTCATCACCGTGCGGCAGGCAATCCGCGAGAGCCGCAACGTGCCGGCGATCCAGGCCATGCTCGCCTACGGCGGCGTGCCTGCCATGGAGAACATGGCCTACCGCCTGGGCCTCACCGTGCCCTTCGCTCCCGGCGAGTCGGGACCCTCCCTGGCCATCGGCACGCACTCCGTGCACCTGACCGACATGGTCGAGATGTACAGCACCGAATCCAACCTGGGACTGCGGGTCACCCAGAACGACCTGCTGCGGATCGAGAAGCCCGACGGGAGCGTGGTCCTCCCACCCGCGCCGACGCAGGCACAGGTGCTCAACTCCGGTCTGGCATGGGAGTTCCTCAGCGTCCTGCAGGACAATGCCAACCGCAACCGCGGCTGGATGGACGGGCCGTTCGCCGACCTCGGCCGCCCCGCCGCCGTCAAGACCGGGACCGAGGCCAACTTCCGCGACCTGTACACCGTGGGGATGGTCCCGCAGATGGTGGCCGGCGTCTGGCTGGGCAACGCCGACAACAGCCCCATGAACTCGGCGTTCCAGTCGAACGTCGGGCCGCTCGTGCTGTGGCACCAGTTCATGTCCGACGCGATCAAGCTCAAGCAGTGGCCCGCGATCGACTGGCCACGTCCCGCGGAGCTGGTGCCCGCCCAGGTCTGCGCCAACTTCGGCGAGTTCGCCGGGTACGGGTTCGACGTCAACGGCCCCGGCTGCCCGTTCGGCACGACCACCAGCTGGGTGATCCCCGGCTTCAACGATCCCGCGACCCTGCTGGCGCTCCGCCCCAAGCCGTTCGGGACCTACCTGACCGACGGGCTGGGCCACGTGCTGCCGGCGCAGTGCACCACCGGGATCCCGGCGACCGGCGTCCTGGCGCAGGCCGAACTGCCGCAGTGGCAGCCCTACCTGGACACCTGGGTGGCGAAGGCGCGCGCCGGCCTGGAGAACCACGGGGGCTACAACCTCGAGGAGACCTTCCCGTGGAGCACGACCAACTGGCTGCTGCCGCCCACGGGCACGTCCTGCACGGTGTCCTGGAGCTCCCTGTTCAGCGGCCCCGGAGCGGCCAGCCCGGCACCCTCGGGAAGTCCGGGCGCAGGTGCCGGCGCCGCCCCGGGCTCGAGCGCGGCACCCGCACCATCGGCCCTGCCCGCGCCGACCTCGGCACCCGCAACCCCGCCACCGCCCTCGCAGCGGCCGTGACCGGCGACGAGCGTCAGGTCAGCGCGTGCCCGGTGATGGCGATCCCGGCGCCTCCGGACCCGGCGCCTGCGGACGCGGTGACTGCGGGCCCGGGGGCGGCGACCCCGGCCGGGTGATCTCCAGCAGCCGGTCGACCTGGTAGCCGGACGCGTCGCTCGCGCGGCCGCGCTCGAGGGCAAGCTCGAACGCGCGCACCGCCGCCGCCCTGAACGATTCATCCTGGGCCAGGCGGAGCCGCAACTCGACCAGGTGGAGCAGGAAGGACCAGCGGACCAGGCGCTCGAACGCGTCGCGGTCGAACCACGTCACCCCGCCGTACTGGTTCACGCCCAGGTACCCGGCGGTCACCGGATCGGCGCGCCAGGACGCCGCGCCGCCGGCCGCCAGGGGTTGGCGCGCGGCCCGCGGCTCGCCCCCCGCCGGGGCGC
>DAIDTV010000025.1:9053-12016 GCA_027457005.1 Chloroflexota bacterium | reverse complement strand
GCGTCGGGACGGGTGACGGTGCCCGCACCGACCGCAAGCCCGGCGACCTCGTCGACCCCTCGACTCCCCTCGAGCTCGTCGAACGTGCTCCGTTCGTGTCGCGGGGCGGGGAGAAGCTCGCGGGCGCACTGGACGCGTTCGGCGTCGACCCGTCCGGCCGGGTGTGCCTGGACGTCGGCGCATCCACCGGCGGGTTCACGGACTGTCTGTTGCGGCGCGGTGCCGCGCGTGTCTATGCTCTCGACGTGGGTCGCGGCCAGCTCGCCCAGTCGCTCCGTGCGGATCCCCGCGTCGTCTCGATGGAACGGACGCACGCGCGTCGCCTCGACCCGTCCGATGCCCAGCACGTGGCCCTCCGGGAGCGCCCCACCCTGGCGGTCATCGACGTCTCCTTCATCCCGCTCGAGCGGATCCTGGGGGCCGTGGCGGGCCAGCTTGCCCGCGGTGGCGAGATCGTGGCGCTGGTGAAGCCGCAGTTCGAGGCCGGGCCCAGGCGCGCCGCGGGCGGCGTGGTGCGCGACCCGGCGGTCCATCGCGAGGTGCTGGACGCGGTGGCGGCCTTCGCCGCGTCGATCGGGCTCCAGGTCCGCGGCGAGGTCCCGTCGCCGCTGCTGGGTCCGGCGGGCAACCGCGAGTTCTTCCTGCACCTCGCGGTCCCGGCCTGATGCGCCTCGGCTTCGCCTTCAACCCCACGATCCCGGCCACGCTCGACCTGCGGGAGCGGGCACACGCCTGGTGCGACGAGATGGGCGTGGAGCGCTGGGACGCTGCCGCCGGGGACGGCGAGGCGCTGGTTGCCGGGCTGCCCGGCACCGACGTGCTGGTGGTGCTGGGCGGGGACGGCACCCTGCTCCGCGCGGCGCACGCGGTGGCCGTCGCCGAGGCCGACGTGCCCATCCTCGGCGTGAACCTCGGCAAGGTCGGCTTCCTGTCGAAGGCCGAGGCCCACGACCTGGAGCGCGTGCTGGGCCGCGTCCGCGACGGGGACTTCGAGCTCGAGGACCGGATGGTGCTGGAGGCCCGCATCCTGCCGGCCGGCCGGGAGGAGGGGGCGAGGTCGTTCGTGGCGCTGAACGACGCGGCGATCGTGCGCGCCCGGGAGGCCAGGGTCGTCCGCCTCGAGGTCACCATCGACGGCTCGCACGTGGCGACCTACATCGCCGACGGGGTCATCGTGGCCACGCCCACCGGGTCCACCGGCTACTCCTTCAGCGCCGGCGGCCCCATCCTGGACCCGACCAGCCGGAACCTCGTCGTGACCAGCGTGGCGGCATACCTGAGCGCGATCCGCTCGGTGGTGGTGGGGCCCCGTCACACGGTGCGGGTGCAGGTCCTGGCCGCGTTCGACATCCTCGTCAGCATCGACGGGCACGAGGACGTGATGCTGAACGTGGGCGACGTGGTCGAGGTACGGGCACGCCAGCGGCCCGTCCGCTTCGTGGAGCCGCGGGGCGCCCCGGCGTTCTGGGATCTCCTCCGCGAGAAGGCGCAGCTGCTGCCCTCGTGACGCTGCTCGAGCTGGACGTCCGCGACCTCGCGCTGATCGAGCGGGTCCGGCTGGAGCCCCACCCGGGCTTCACCGTGATCACCGGGGAGACGGGGGCCGGCAAGTCGTTGCTGATCGACGCGCTGGTGCTCGTGCTGGGTGCCCGTGCCGACGCGAGCCTGGTCCGGGCCGGCGCGCCGCTCGCGCGGGTGCAGGCGCTGTTCGATCGCAACCCCGAACCGCTGATCTGCGTGCGCGAGGTGACGGCGGCGGGCCGCAGCACCGCGCGGGTGGACGACGCCGCCGTCACCGCCGCGCGGCTGGCCGACGTGGCCGGGCCGCTCGTGGAGATCCACGGCCAGCACGACCAGCAGCGGCTGCTCGATGCCTCGCACCAGCGGGACCTGCTCGACGCGCACGGCGGGCATGCGGCCCTGCGGGCGGCCGTGGCCGCGACCGTGGAGGCATGGCGGGCCAACCGGGCGGCCCTGGACGCGCTGGAGGGGGATCCGCGGGCGGTGGCCCGACAGCTCGAGCTGCACCGGCACGAGGCGGCCGAGATCGAGGCGGCCGGCCTCCGTCCCGGTGAGGCAGACGAGATCCGCGAGCGCCTGGCAGCCGCGGCCGGTGCCGCACAGGTCGAGCGCCTGGTGGCCCTGGTGCGCGATCGGCTGGCGGGGGAGGGGACGGGAGCCCGCGACGTGCTGGCACGCGTCGCCCGGGACGGCGGCGACCTGGCCCGCCTGGACGGGCGATTCTCGGGGCTGGCGGAGCGGATCGACGCGCTGCTCGCCGAGGCGGATGACGTGGTGTCGGAGCTGCGACGGGCGGCGGGTTCCCTCGACCACGATCCCGCCACCGTCGCGAACCTCGAGGAGCGACTCGGGCTGATCTACGCACTCGAACGCAAGTACGGCTCCGACGAGGAAGCCGTGCTGGTGCACGGCGCCCGGGCACGAGCCGCGGCCGAGCGGCTGGAGGGGCTGGAGGCGGAGCGAGCGGCCCGCCTGGCCGACGACCTGCGGCTGGAGGCCGCGGCCCGCGAGGCGGCGGCGACCCTGACGGACGCCCGCCGGGTGGCCGGGGACCGGCTTGCCGCGGCGGTGTCGCGCGCGCTCGAGGCGCTCGGGTTCCGGCAGGCCCGGCTCGACGTGGAGCTGGTCCCGGGCGAGCTCGGTGTGGCCGGTGCCGAGGCGGTGCAGTTCCTGATCGCCCCGAACCCGGGGGAGCCGGCCATGCCGCTCGCGCGCATCGCCTCCGGTGGCGAGCTCTCGCGGGTCTCGCTCGCGGTGAAAGAGGTCCTCGCCGCCGCCGACGCCACGCCCACGCTCGTCTTCGACGAGATCGACGCGGGGATCGGCGCCCGCTCGGCGGAGCGCGTGGGGCGGAGCCTCCGGCGCCTGGCCCGCGAGCACCAGGTGCTCTGCGTGACGCACCTGGCGCAGATCGCCGTCCACGCCGACGCCCACGTCCGCAT
>DAIDTV010000025.1:0-8977 GCA_027457005.1 Chloroflexota bacterium | reverse complement strand
GTCACCGAAGTGCGGCGGCTCGACTCCGAGGAGCGACTCGCGGAGCTCGCGCTGATGCTGGGCGGCGAGGGCGGCGGGCCGGCGGCTCGCGCTGCCGCCCAGGAACTGCTCGACCGCGTGTCCTCCGACCGCGCGACCGCAGGCGGGGCGCCCTGACCGTGACCGGGACGGAGCGAGCGCCCGTTCCGGCCCGTGAGCCCCCGCCGGACCTCCGGCAGGCGATCGACGCGTACCTGCTGCACCTGCGCGTCGAGCGTGGGCTCTCGCCCCTGACCATCCGCTCCTACGCCGGCGACCTTCGGAGCTTCGCGACATCTGCCGCCGGGGTCGAATCCTGGGCCGCGAGCGCGGAGCCCGCGAGGCGCTACCTGGCCGACCTCACCAGGCCACCGCGCTCCCTCCGCCCGTCGAGCCACCGGCGAAAGGCGGCCGCCATCCGGGCGTTCTACCGGTTCGCCTACGGCGACGAACGGATCGACGTCGACGTGGCGGGCACGCTCGATCTGCCGCGCCAGGCGCGCCGGCTCCCCGACGTGCTCGACCGGGACGAGGTGGAGCGGCTCCTGGCGGCGGTGCCGCTGCCGGACGGGCCCGCCCCGACCGAGGCCGGCGCGACGTCCATTCGGGACCGGGCGCTCCTCGAGCTGCTCTACGCGTGCGGCCTGCGGATCGGCGAGGCGCTCGGTCTGGACCGCGACGACCTGTCGCTCGAGGGCGCCTACGTCCGGGTGATCGGCAAGGGCGACCGGGAACGCCTGGTGCCGGTGGGCGAGCCGGCCCTCGACGCGCTCGGGCGGTGGCTTGACGAGGTACGCCCCGCGTGGCTGTCCCGGGCCCGGGCCGGGCGTGCCCCGCGCGACCCCCTCTTCCTGGGTTCCCGCGGCGCAAGGATGGGCCGCATGGCGGCGTGGCGGGCGATCCAGCGCGCGGCAACCCTGGCGGGTCTCCACGAGCACGTGACGCCCCACACCCTGCGCCACAGCTTCGCCACGCATCTCCTCGAAGGCGGCGCCGACCTGCGCGTCGTCCAGGAGCTGCTCGGACATGCGAGCATTGGCACGACGCAGCTGTACACGCACCTGACCGGGGAGCGCATCCGGCAGGTGTACGCGCGGGCCCATCCGCGCGCCTGAGGCAGGAGGGTCGGGGGCATGCGGTACACGGACTCGCTGCTGGCGGACGGCGAGGTCATCGTCCGCCGGGCACGCCAGCACTGGCTGGCGGTGGCGGTGGACGGCAGGCGCGGCTGGATCCTGCTCGTCATCGGCGCGCTCGCGCTCATCGTCGGGCTCTTCCTCCGGGACGGCACCGACCCGGGGCAGACGATCGGGTCCGTCCTCTCGGTGGTCGCGCTGCTGGCGCTGCTCGCGGGCCTGGTGCTGGTGGTGTACCAGCTGCTCGCGTGGAGAGCCCAGGACTACGTGGTGACGAACCGGCGGGTGGTGCAGGTCGAGGGAATCCTCAACAAGCGTGCCGCGGACTCGTCACTGGAGAAGATCAACGACGCGGTCCTGGTCCAGAACGTCCTCGGCCGGATCCTTCGCTACGGGGACCTGGAGGTGCTGACCGCGTCGGAGTCGGCCATCGACCGATTCCACATGCTGGCGCGGGCCGCGGACTTCAAGCGCGAGATGCTGAACCAGAAGCACGCGCTCGAGATGGAGGTCGCGCGCTCGCCGAGCCCGCCGCTGCGGGCCGACCGGCCGGACGCCGGGGCCCCGCAGGCGCGGCCCGAAGCGCCCGCCGCTCCATCGTTCGCGCAGGCCCCGGCCCCCTCGGCGATGCGCCCCGGCGATGCGGCGGCCGGGCCCACCGCCGCCGCGTCCGAACAGACCATGGCCACCCTCGCGCGCCTGGCCGACCTGCGCGATCGCGGAGCGATCACCCCCGAGGAGTTCGAGCACAAGAAGGCGGAGCTGCTCGCGCGGCTCTGACGGGTCCGCCACGGCGCCGGCGGGGTCCGACACGGCGCCGGCGTGCCTCGTGGATTTCGAACCGGTGGTTGCGTACTCCCCGCCGTCACGCCCGCTACCATGTGCCGGTCGCCCCAGGCACCCGGAGGTCGCGTGAACTCGCAGCTCGTCGCGTCCCTGATCGCGGTCGCGATCATCCTGCTGGTCGGTTTCCCCGTCCACGAGTTCAGCCACGCCCTGGTCGCCGATCGACTCGGGGATCGGACGGCGCGCTACCTGGGCCGGCTCTCGCTCGACCCGCGGGTGCACTTCGACCCGCTGGGAGGGGCGCTCCTGGTGCTGAGCGCGGTGGTGGGCGGCATCTTCATCGGCTGGGCCAAGCCCACGCCGGTGAACCCGAGCAACCTGGAGGGCGGGCACCGGGGCGAGGCCATGGTCGCGGCGGCGGGACCCGTCTCCAACCTGATCATGGCCGGGCTCGTGGCGATCGCGCTGCGGGTCATCATCGCGTTCAGCCTGATCGATCCCTACGCCGGGAGCGTCCAGCTGCTCGTCCTGCGCATCCTCCTGTACCTGGTCCTGATCAACGTGTTCCTGTTCGTCTTCAACCTGCTGCCGATCCCTCCGCTCGACGGCTACAAGGTCATGCTCGGCGCGGTGAGCCCGCGGACGGCATGGCAGCTCCGCCAGTACGAGCAGTACGGCTTCATGCTGATCGTCGTGGTGTTCCTCCTGGCGGGGCCGGTCATCGGACCGATCGGCACCGGGATCGCGAACTTTCTTGTCGGTCAGACGATCTTCTGACGGCGGCGGCTGGTGGGCGGCCAAGGTCCGCCAGTTCGCCACGCACCTGCACGCCCGGGAGCGGCCCGCGGAGCGTCGCGAGCTGGACGCCTGGCTGTCTCCGCCGCAGCAGGAACTCTTCGCCTCGATGCACCCCGCCGACCGCCGGCACGGGCTGGACGTGGTCCGGCGGCTCCGCGCCGAGGGCTGGGTGGACGGCGACGTGCTGCTGGCCGGGCTCTTCCATGACGCCGGGAAGGGACGCACGGGGCTCTGGCCGCGCGTGGCGTGGTCGCTCGCCGAGCGCTACGGCTCGCTGCCCCGGCGCACGGCGTCGCTGCTGCCCGGGTTCCGGGCCGCGCTCGAGCGGCTGGATCGCCACCCCGAGGCGTCGGCGGAGCTGGCGCTGCAGGCGGGCTGCCCGGCTCGCACCGCGGACCTGATCCGCCACCAGGCGGCACCGACGGACGCGGCCGGCGAGGCGCTGCATCGCGCGGACGAGGCCAGCTGACATGGTGCGTGCCACGGTCAGGCGCACGACGCCCGCCGTCCCGATCGCCGTGACGTTCGGCGAGGGGCGCCGGCCGGAGCACGCGACCCGCGTCCGCGTGGGGAGCGTTGCCGGGTCGATCGAGCCGGGGTCGCCGGACCGGCCGCCCCGGTTCGGGCCCGGCGTCCCGGTCGATGCGGACGGCGATCCCGCGGCCTTCGACGGGCCGCTCGCGCTCCTGCTGTCCCTGATCGAGGCAAGACAGCTGGACGTGCTGACCGTCCCCCTCGGCGCACTGGCGAGCGCCTACCTCGAGGCGATGGGGGATCTTGCAGGGGATCGGCTGCCGTACCTCAGCGCGTTCGTGGCGGTCGCCGCCCAGCTCATCCTGATCAAGTCCCGGGCCATGCTTCCCCGCGAGCCGCACGGCGAGCCGGTCGCGCTCGCCGACGAGGGGCCCGACCCCGAGGCCGAGCTGCGCCGCCGACTCGTGGTGTACCGGGCCTACCGCGACTCCGGCGCCTGGCTCCGGGAGCGGGCACTCACTCACGGGCCGCTGGTCCGCCGCGAACCGTCGATCGCGCAGGCCGCCGGCCTGGCGGGGGCCCGGCCTTCCGCCGAACCTCCCCTCGACCCCGGGTCGCTGGCCGCCGCTCTGCGAGGTGTGGCCCGGCTCGCGCCTCCTGCCGAGCCGCCGCCCGAACTCGTGCGGCGGACGATCACGCTCGCCGAGCGTGCCGCGGCTATCCGCGCTGCGATCCGGCGCGCGCCGGTGATCGTGCTCCAGGAGCTCATCGGCGGCACCGACGACCGCGTGGTGGCTGCCGTCACGTTCCTGGCCATGCTGGAGCTGGTCAAGCGGCGCGAGATCGTGGTCGAGCAGGATCTCCCGTGGGGGCCGATCCGGTGCCGGAGCCTCCAGCCGGAGGGGGGACCGGCAACGCCGCCCGCCGCGCCGATCGACGAATCGCTGGAGGATTTCGCGTGACCCTGCCGCCGGAGACGGTCCAGCCGCCCGAGCTGCCCGAGTTCACGACCGCACAGCTCGAGGCGCTCCTGTTCGTGGCCGAACGGCCGCTCGCGCGGCGCGAGATCGCGGCACTCGCCGGCGTCGACACGGCGACCGTGGACGCACGGCTGGGCGATCTCGAGGTCGAGCTCGCCTCCCGCGGGATCCGCGTCCTGTCGGCGGGAGACCGGGTCGCGCTGGCCACCGCCCCGGAGGCCGGTGCGCTGCTGGCGCGGTACGTGGGCACGGAGGGGCTGAAGCTGACCCAGGCCGCGCTGGAGACGCTGGCGATCGTGGCCTATCGTCAGCCCGTGACGCGCTCGGTGATCGAGCGGATCCGCGGCGTGGACTCGGACTACGTGGTGCGGTCCCTGCTGCACCGCCGGCTCATCACGGAACAGGGCCGGTCGGACACCCCGGGGCGGCCCATCCTGTACGGCACGTCGTTCGAGTTCCTGGAGCGTTTCGGCCTCACTTCGCTAGAAGATCTCCCGGAGCTGGACGCGGAGATCGCGGCCCGCCTGGCCGAGAGCGAAGAGGCGGCCACGGCCGCCCCTCGCGACGCCTGATCCGCCGTGCCCGAGATCCGGCTGCAGAAGGTGCTTGCCGATGCCGGGATCGCCTCTCGGCGCCACGCCGAGGCCATGATCGCGGCCGGGCGGGTGACCGTCGACGGGGTGGTCGCCACGACCGGACTGAAGGTAGATCCGTCGACGCAGGCGATCGCGGTGGACGGCCTGCCGCTGGGCGCCCCGGCCGGCACGACCTGTATCGCCCTGCACAAGCCCCCGGGCGTGACGAGCACCGTCTCCGACCCGCATGCCACCTCGACCGTGCTCGACCTGGTCCCACGGGAGATGCTGGAGTCGGCCGGCCGGCTCTATCCCGTGGGCAGGCTCGACCGGGACTCGGAGGGGCTCCTGCTCCTCACCAACGACGGGGACTGGGCGCAGCGCGTGCTGCATCCGCGCCACCAGGTCGAGCGCGAGTACGCCGTGGGCCTCACCCGGCCACTCGCGGCCATCCAGGTGGAGGCGCTGCTCGGCGGGATCGATCTCCAGGAGGGACGGACGGCGCTGCTCGGCCTGCGCGCACAGACCCCGACCGAGACGGGCGCCCTGCTGCAGCTCCTTGGTTCTCAGGCCCCGGCTGGCCTGGCCTGGTACAGGGCCACGCTGGGGCAGGGCTGGAAGCGGCAGGTCCGGCGCATGTTCGGCGCGGTCGGCGCCCCCGTGGCCCGGCTCGTCCGCGTGCGGATCGGCACGCTGCGGCTGGGTGGTCTCCGGCCCGGGCAGGTACGCCGCCTGCCGAGGGCGGAGGCGGCCCTGCTCGTGGAGCCGGGACCGCCCCGGCCCCGGGGCCGCTGAGGGCGGGCCCGCCAGGGCTCTATCGCCGGGTCGGGTCGGGTGCCGGTGGGCTACAGTGTCCTGCGGGCGCGATCCCGTCGGGGTGGGCCCCGTCGACGCACGCGGGAGGGACTGCACCATCGGGAAGGCCGCACGCGGAGAGCCCGTCGTCGCGATCGACGGGCCGGGCTCGAGCGGGAAGAGCACGGTCGGCGCGCTCGCGGCGGCCCGCCTGGGGTTCCGTTTCTGCGACACCGGGCTCTTCTATCGCGCGGCCGCGTGGCTCGCCCTGCGGCGCCGCGTGCCCGTGGACGACGGCCCCTCGCTCGCGGCCCTCGCGCCGGACCTGCGACTCGAGGCGGATGACGCGGGCCGCTACCTGCGCGTGAGGGCGGCCGGCATGGACGTGACTGCGCTGGTCCACAGCCCGGAGATCGACCGCGTGGTAAGCGAGGTCGCGCGGCAGCCGGAACTGCGCGCCGCGCTGCTCCCCCGGCAGCGCGAGCTCGCGGAGGAAGGCGGCATCGTGGTCGCCGGGCGCGACATCGGCACGGTCGTGCTACCGGAGGCCGACGTCAAGATCTACCTGGACGCGTCGCTGCCGGAGCGCGCACGGCGCCGCGGGCTCGAGCGCGGCATCCCGGCCGGCGAGGTCGAGGGAGACGCCGCCCGCCGGACCCGCGACGAGCTGCAGGCCCGCGACGCGATCGACAGCGGCAGGGCGACTGCGCCGCTGCGGGTGGCCCCGGACGCGATCGTGATCCGCACCGACGGGTTCACCCTGGAGCAGGCGGTGGATGCGGTGGTGCACGCGATCGAGACGGCACGGAGGGCCGTGCGGCAGCGTCCGTGACACAATGACCATCCCATGGGAAAGGTCCGAGACGTCGTCATCACGCGCCGCACCGGTTTCTGCTACGGCGTGCGCGAGGCGATCGACTATGCGAAAACGGCGGCAGCGGAGGGCAAGCCCACCCACACGCTGGGCCAGGTCGTGCACAACGAGGGCGTCATCGAGCAGCTCGAGGCGCAGGGGATCCGGACCGTCGACACGCTCGACGAGGTGCACGAGGGGGCGGCGGTCGTCATCCGCGCGCACGGCGTCACGCCCGAGGTGATGGATCGGGCGAAGGCGCGTGGCCTCGAGGTCATCGACGGCACCTGCACCTGGGTGATCCAGGAGCAGCGCGCGCTGTCGCAGCTGGTGGACGAGGGCTACACGATCGTCCTCCTCGGGACGCCGAGACACCCCGAGGTGGTGGGGCTCCTCGGGTTCGCGCCGGACGCGATCGTGGTCGACGAGGAGGAGGACTGGGGGCGCATCCCGCGGACCAAGCGGATGGCGCTGATCAGCCAGAGCACGCAGCCGCCCTGGAAGTTCGAGCGGCTTGCCGCCTACCTGGTGGGCCGCTGCCATGAACTCAAGATCGTCAACACCATCTGCCCGGTCACGATCCGCCGGCAGCAGGACACCATGGAGGCCGCCGCGGCGGTGGATTTCATGGTCGTGGTGGGCGGTCGCAGCAGCGCCAACACCAAGGAGCTGACGCGCCTCTGCCAGATCGCCGGTACCCCCGTGCTGCAGATCGAATCCGCCGCTGACCTGCACGACCCGGACGCCTTCGGCGACGCGGAGCTGGTCGGCGTCACGGGCGGTACCTCCACGCCCATCGAAGACCTCCAGGTCGTCACGCGGCGGATCTACGAGCTCGCGGGCACCGCCGAGGCGCAGGGCCACGCCGCCGGGCTGGCCGAGGCGTCCCTGCGTCGCGTGGCCGATTCCACCTACCGCACGAGCAGCGTCCCCTCGAGTCCCGTCCCGACGGAGGCCTGACCATGCCCGCACGTCCAACGGCAAGGCCGGCGCGCGGGCTCCCCATCGTCGCGATCGTCGGCCGTCCCAACGTGGGAAAGAGCACGCTGTTCAACCGCATCGTGGGCGAGCGGACGGCCATCGTCGAGGACCGCGCCCGCACCACGCGGGACCGGCTGTACGGCCAGGCCGAATGGAACGGCCGGCGCTTCATCGTGGTCGATACCGGTGGCCTGGAGCGCCGCCCCGGCGACCCGATCGAGGCGAAGGTCCAGGAGCAGGCGCGGCTCGCGATCCACGAGGCGGACCTGGTCCTGTTCGTGGTGGACGCCGCCACGGGCGAGACACCCGCGGACCAGGAGGCCGCCGAGCTCCTGCGCGGGGCGACGGTGCCCATCATCGTCGCGGTCAACAAGGCGGACAGCGAGCGCCGGGAGTACGACGGCGCGGAGTTCCACCGGTACGGCTGGGAGGACACGTACGCGATCAGCGCCCTGCACGGGCGAGGGACCGGCGACCTGCTGGACGCGATGGTGCTGGCGCTCCCGCAGGAGAGCGAGGAGGAGCGCGAGCGGAAGCGCCGCGAGGTCGAGGCGGAGGACGAGGCCGAGCTGGCCGCCCTGGCAGAGGCGCAGGGCGTCGAACTGCCGGCGACGGACGAGGCGGCGACCGGCGAGGCGGTCGAGGGCGAGGCTCGCCCGGACGGGGAGCCCCCGGTCGCGGTGGACGCGGCCGCGATGGCCGCCTGGGATCGCCGGACGCAGGCCGACCTCCAGGCGGCGAGGGCACCGGTCGCGGTGGCCATCGTGGGCCGCCCCAACGTCGGGAAGTCGTCGCTGCTCAACGCGCTGCTCGGGGAGGAGCGTGTCATCGTCAGCGAGATCCCCGGCACGACGCGCGACGCGATCGATACCGAGATCGAGTGGAACGACCGCCCGGTGACGCTCATCGACACCGCGGGCCTCCGGCGCCGAGGCAAGGTGGCCGGCGGGCCGGATTCGGAGCGCTTCTCGGCGCTGCGGGCGCTCCGGGCGCTCGGCCGGTGCGACGTGGCGATCCTGCTCCTCGACAGCGTGGACGGCCTGACCAGCCAGGACGCGCACGTCGCCGGGTACGTGGTGGAGGAGGGGAAGGGGCTCGTCGTCGCGCTCAACAAGTGGGACCTCGTCGAGAAGGAGACCGGCACCTTCGACGACTACGTCGCCGCGCTGCGGCGTGAAGCTCCCTTCCTGTCGTTCGCCCCCATCCTCGCGATCAGTGCGAAGACGGGGCAGCGCGTGGGCCGCGTGCTGGACGCGGCGATGGAGATCGCGGCCCAGCGCCGGCGGCGCGTGCCGACCGGCGAGCTCAACCGGCTGCTGGCCGACGCCACGTTCCGGCAGGCGCCGCCGCCGGTGAAGGGCGTCCGGCCGAAGTTCTTCTACGCCACGCAGGCCGCGGTGGCGCCGCCCACCTTCGTCCTGTTCGTGAACGACGGCGACGCGGTGCACTTCAGCTACGCGCGCTACCTGGAGAACCGGATACGCGAGGCGTTCGATTTCGGGGGAACGCCGATCCGCCTGGTCTTCCGCACCCGCACGCGGGCACAGATCGACCGGAGGAGGGGGGGAGCCCGCACCCCAC
>DAIDTV010000024.1:8875-12078 GCA_027457005.1 Chloroflexota bacterium | reverse complement strand
GAACCGCCAGTCGTGGAACAACCCCTCGGCGAGACCCGACTTCTCGGTCGTCTTGAGGTAGCGCGCCGGGATGATCTGGTCCGTATCGACGTTCTCGGCCGGGAGCGGCACGACGCGGCTGGTGAAGACGGTGACGGGCTCGGGCATTTCAGCGGCCCTCGACTGCAACCGGCCCGCGTTCGACCAGCGGGCGCGGATCGGCGACCACGCCGGCGATCGCGCTCGCCGCCGCGGTCAGCGGCGAGGCGAGGAACGTGCGTCCCCCGGTGCCCTGCCGCCCCTCGAAGTTGCGGTTGCTCGTGCTGATCGCGTACTGGCCCGGTTCCAGCTGGTCGCCGTTCATCGCGATGCACATCGAGCAACCCGACTCGCGCCATTCGCCGCCGGCTGCCCGGAAGACCTCGTCGAGCCCCTCCCGCTCGGCCTGCGCCTTGACCTGCTGCGATCCGGGCACCACCATCAGGCGGACGCCCTGGGCGACATGCCGGTCGCGCAGGATGCTCGCGGCGAGGCGGAGGTCGCTGATCCGCCAGTTCGTGCAACTGCCGACGAACACGACGTCCACCTTCCGGCCGAGGATCGGCTCGCCGGGCCGGAGGTCCATGTACTCGAGAGCGTGCTCGAGGGTCCGCCGCCCGGCCTCGTCGGCGGCGTCACCGGGTGACGGGACCCGGCCCGTGACCGGCACGCCCATGCCCGGGTTGGTGCCGTAGGTCACCATCGGTTCGAGCGCGGATGCGTCGAGCGTGATCGACCGGTCGTAGGCCGCGCCTGGATCGGACGGCAGCGTCCGCCACCGCGCGACCGCCTCGTCCCACGCGGCGCCCTGTGGGACGTGCCGGCGGCCGTGGAGGTACTCGAAGGTCGTGTCGTCGGGCGCGACCAGGCCTGCGCGCGCTCCGCCTTCGATCGACATGTTGCAGATCGTCATCCGCTGCTCCATGCCGAGCGCCCGGATGGCCTCGCCGGTGTACTCGAAGACGTGCCCGGTGCCGCCGCCCACCCCGATCCGGGCGATGAGGGCCAGGATGATGTCCTTGGCCGACACGCCGGGCGCAAGCCGTCCGTCGACACGCACCTCGTAGGTCTTCGGGCGCCGCTGGAGCAGGCACTGGGTAGCGAGGACCATCTCCACCTCGCTCGTCCCGATGCCAAAGGCGAGCGCGCCGAGCGCGCCGTGCGTGGCGGTGTGGGAATCGCCGCAGACGATGGTCATCCCCGGCTGGCTCAGCCCGAGCTCGGGGCCGATCACGTGGACGATTCCCTGGGTATCGGAACCCACACCGTGCAGCGGGATGCCGAACTCCCGGCAGTTCCGCTCGAGCTGCGCGACCTGGAACGCCGCCTGGTCATCGACCACCGGAAGCCCCCGTCCGGTGCCGCGAAGGGTCGGGATCGAGTGGTCCTCGGTCGCGACCGTCCGCTCGGGATGGCGGACCGTGACGCCGCGAGTGCGAAGCCCGGTGAACGCCTGCGGGCTCGTCACCTCGTGCACGAGGTGGAGATCCACGGCGAGCATGCTCGGAGCGCCGGGCTCCTCGCTGACGACATGGTCGTCCCAGATCTTCTCCACCAGGGGGCGGGGGCGGACTGTGTCGGCCATCACTCGAATCTCGTGCGGGGTTTGGGGAGTGCAGGCAGGGTAGCAGATGGCGCGGGGAGAGCCCCGCGGCTGAGGCGGGAAGAGCCCCGCGGCTGACGCGGGAAGACGCGCGGCCCGCCGCGTCCAGTCCCGGCCGAGCCCGTCGCCCCCCGGCGCCGGCGTGCTTCCGGCTCGACGCAGGTCAGGGAGCGCAAGTCAGGCGAACGCCCGCATGCGGCTCGCGCGCTTCGCCTTCGGCACGAGGACGGTGGCGGCCGCCGAAACGAGGGCCGCGCCGGCCAGCACGGTGAAGGCGAACCCGAGCCGCTTGTAGTCGCCCCCGGTCAGGGCGCCCGCCACCAGGGGCCCCACCGCGCCGCCGGCCGTCGACCCGATCCCCCACACCAGCGCGTTGGCCAGCGATGACTCCCCCCGGGGGACGTAATCGCCCACCATCGAGAGGAGGAGCGGGAAGCCGCTGAACACGAAGAACCCGAAGGCGAACAGCCACGCCTCGCCGATCCACCCGGACCCGAGCCACAGGTACCCGACGGTGGTGACCGCCGCGCCCGACGAGCTGAGGGCGAGGACCGCCCTCTTGTCGAACCGGTCCACCAGGAGCCCGAAGACCGGCTGCCCGATGATGGCCGAGGCATACATGATGGTCACGGCGAGTCCCAGGCTGCCGCTCACCCCGAGGCCCTTCTGGGTGGCGAGGTAGGTCGGGATCCACGAGGCGATCCCCTGCGTGGCCGACGAGCGCAGGAACGCGACCGCGGTGAGGATCAGGATGCCGCGCGTCAGCGTGTCCGATCGGGAACCCGGGGCCGGACCGCCTGCCGATGCCGTGGTGCCGGCTGACGCCGCGCCGCCACCCGATGTCGGGCCGTCTGCCGAGGCCGGACCGCCTGCCCCGGTCCGGTCCCGGCGCGGCGTGCGCTCCGCGGTGGGGACCCGGACGCCGAGCCAGATCGCGAGGCCGGCGGCGAACCCCACCAGCGCGAACAGCACGATGGAGCCATACCCGGCGATGACTGCGGCGGCCACGAAGTAGAGCGACGGGTACAGCGCGCGCCCCAGGCTTCCCATTGCCCCGTTCACCCCCAGCGCCATGCCCATCGACCGGCCGCGGAACGTCGTCTGCAGGACCGAGGCGCCCAGGGGGTGATAGAACGAGCTGCCCGACCCCGTCAGGAACGCCGCCAGCAGCAGCGCGACCACCAGGGCCGTGCCGGTCGTCTCGGCGAGCGCGAAATAGAACCCGAGGAGCCCGAGCGACAGGATCCCCAGGCCCAGGCCCATCAGCGAGGCGGGTCGGCCGAGGTGGTCCGACAGCCTCCCCACGAAGAGGCTCAGCACCGTCGACGAGGTGTAGAAGACCAGGAACAGCAGCGTGACCACGCCCGCCGACACGCCGTGGTGCGAGGCCACGATGGCCGCGATCACCGGCACGAAGAAGACGGTGCCGTCGTTGGTGAAGTGCGCGAGGGAAGTCAGCGCGAGGCTGCGGCGCCTGCCGATTGCTCTGTCCACGGCGCCATTGTCGCGGGCGAACGGGGTCCGCGTGCGCGGGGGCCATCCGGGTCGATGGCGCCGGCCCGACCGGGATGGCGCCGGCCCG
>DAIDTV010000024.1:4627-8865 GCA_027457005.1 Chloroflexota bacterium | reverse complement strand
CTCGGGAGCCGGACCCTCCGCTCGACGCAGATCCGGTTGTGGACAAGCGCTGCCCGCACGGGTAGACTGCGCGCTCAACCGTACCTGGAGTCCCCGTTGGGCCAGACGAACACGAACCGGGACCGCGTCGCCGTCGCCGTGACGGCAGACGGTCGCCGCGTGCCCGTGCGTCTGCCCGATGACTCCATCGTAGAGGTAACGCTTCTCGGCATCCTCCGGCTCCTCGGCCAGGGGGTGCTCTCCCTTATTAGCGGCTCCCGGCGGGAGCCTGACGGGAGACGGAGCGGGCGCCGCTAGGGCGCAGTCGCCGGACCGATCAGGGACCCTCGCCGGGAGGCGAGGGTCTTTCGTTTGTGCAGCGGGAGAGCGGGATGACGATGACGAGACGGGCCACGGGGCGGCACCTGCCGGGTGCCGGCACGCCCGAGGCGAGCGCGGTCGAACACGCCCGCGCCGGGATGCTCCAGGAAGCCAGGCCGCGCGGCCGCACGCGCATCGGCGCCGACGTGGTCTGCGAGGCGCTGCTCCGCCAGGGCGTCGACGTCTTCTTCGGCTATCCCGGCGGCGTGATCCTGCCCCTCTACGACGTGCTCGGCGACTACCCCGAGCTTCGCCACGTCCTGGTGCGCCATGAGCAGGGCGCCGCGCACGCCGCCGACGGCTACGCCCGGGCCACCGGCAAGGTGGGCGTCTGTCTCGGCACCTCCGGGCCGGGCGCGACCAACCTGGTGACCGGCATCGGGACCGCCATGCTCGACTCGGTGCCGATGGTTGCCATCACCGGGAACGTGGCCGCCGCGCTGCTCGGCAAGGACGCGTTCCAGGAGATCGACATCACCGGCATCACGCTGCCCATGACCAAGCACAACTACCTGGTCCGCGACGCGAACGACCTCCCGCACGTCTTCGCCGAGGCGTTCCACATCGCCCGCACCGGCCGGCCCGGCCCCGTGCACATCGACATCACCAAGGACGCGCTCCAGCAGGAGACGCAGGCCAGGCACCCCGACGAGGAGGCGGTGCTGGCCGCGATCCCCGGCTTCCGGCCCACGATCGAGGGGCATCCCCGCCAGCTCCGGGTGGCGGCGAAGCTTATCGACGAGGCGAGCCGTCCCGTGATCCTGGCCGGCCACGGGATCCTCCTGGCGCAGGCATGGGACCAGCTCCGGGAGTTCGCGGAGAAGACGCAGATCCCCGTCACCCACACGCTGCTCGGGGTGGGGGCGATCGACGAGACCCACCCGCTCTCCTACGGCTACATGGGGATGCACGGCTGGAAGCACGTGAACCGCGCCATCCAGTCGTCCGACCTGCTGATCGCCCTGGGCATGCGCTTCGACGACCGGGTGACCGGCAAGGTCAGCACCTACGCGACCGGCGCGAAGATCGTCCACGTGGACATCGACCCGGCCGAGGTCGGCAAGAACGTCTCGGTGGACGTGCCGATCGTGGGCGACGTCGGGCGCGTGCTCGCGGCGCTGACCCCGCGCGTGGCCGAGAAGCGCCCCGAGGACCGCGCCACGTACTTCGCGGAGCTCGCGGAGTGGCGACGGGAATCCGAGTCGCGCAGCTGGCACGGGTCCGGCGCGTGGCGCGGCGGCCTGCTCTCGGCGGATTACGTGATCGAGCAGATCGGCGCCGCGACCGACCACGACGCAACGCTGGTCGCGGACGTCGGACAGAACCAGATGTGGATGGCGCGCTACGCGGGCTATCGCCGGCCGAACTCCCACATCAGCTCCGGCGGGCTCGGCACGATGGGCTTCGGGCTGCCGGCGGCGATGGGCGCCGCGGTCGGGCGGCCCGACAAGGAGACCTGGGCGATCTGCGGAGACGGCGGCTTCCAGATGACCCTGCAGGAGCTCGCCACGCTCGTGCAGGACCACATCCCCGTGAAGATCGCGGTCCTCGACAACAACAAGCTGGGCATGATCCGCCAGTGGCAGGAGCTGATCTACGCCGGCAACTACCACTCCTCGCACCTGCTGGGCCCCGACTTCCTCAAGCTCGCCGACGCGTACGGCATCCCCGCCTTCCGCGCGACGACGCCCGACGACGTCCCGCAGGCGATCGCGGCGGCCCGCGCGGTGGACGGCCCGGCCCTCGTCCACTTCCGCATCGCCGACGAGCAGAACGTCTTCCCCATGATGCCGGCCGGCAAGGGGCTCTCCGACCTGATCGAGGAGTGGGGAGGAGCCGACGAATGACCGACCCGATGACCCGCCGACCCTTCTCGCCGGCACGCGCGGCAGACCCCGCGTCGCCGGCACCCCCGCGAGCGGTCCCTGCACCTGCAGCCGAGGGACAGCCCGCGGTCCGATCGATCCCGGGTTCCGGCACGGCCCGCCGCCACGTGCTGGTGGCCGTGGTCAACAACCGGCCCGGGGTCCTGAACCGCGTCGCGAACCTGTTCCGGGCCCGCAACTTCAACATCGAGTCGCTGGCCGTGGGCCACACCGAGCGCCCCGACGTCAGCCGCATGACCATCACGCTGCGCGGCGACGACGTGGCCGTGGAGCAGGTCGCCAAGCAGCTCTACAAGCTGATCGATGTCCTGAAGGTGCAGGACGTCACGGCCGAGCCCCGCATCGAGCACGAGCTGGCCCTGATCAAGGTCCGGGCCACCAACAGCACCCGCTCGGAGGTCCTCAAGATCGTCGAGCTCTACAAGGGCCGCGTCGTCGACGTCGCCGCCGACTCGGTGATCGTGGAGGCCACCGGGACGGAAGACGAGATCGACGCGCTGGTCGCGCTCGTCGGCGGGTTCGGGATCAGGGAGATGGTCCGCACCGGCACCACCGTGATGGTGCGCGGACCCCAGGTGGTGGAGTACGAGGGAGTGGCCAAGTGACGGCGCGCATGTACTACGACCCGGACGCCGACCCGTCCGCCCTCCAGGACCGGACGGTCGCGATCATCGGGTACGGGAGCCAGGGCCACGCCCATGCGCTCAACCTGCGCGATTCCGGCGTCGACGTGGTGGTGGGGCTGCCGGCGGCCAGCAAGAGCCGGGCGATCGCGGCCGAGGCGGGGCTCCGCGTGGCCGACGTCGGCGAAGCGGCCCGGCAGGCCGACGCGATCATGATCCTCGTGCCCGACACGGCCCAGAAGGCGGTGTACGACGCGGAGATCGCGCCCAACCTCAAGCCCGGGCGGCTGCTGATGTTCGCCCACGGCTTCAACATCCACTTCGGGCTGATCGACCCGCCCGACGGCGTCGACGTCGGGATGGTCGCGCCCAAGGGCCCCGGCCACCTGGTCCGCTCGGTCTACGTGGAGGGCGGCGGCGTGCCCGCGCTCTTCGCCGTGCACCGCGACCACACCGGCACGGCGCGCGCCCGCGTCCTCGCCTACGCCCGCGCGCTCGGCGCGACGCGCGCCGGCGTGCTCGAGACCACCTTCGCCGAGGAGACCGAGACCGACCTGTTCGGCGAGCAGGCGGTGCTCTGCGGCGGCGTCTCCAACCTGGTCAAGAACGGGTTCGAGACCCTCGTGGAGGCCGGCTACCAGCCCGAGCTGGCGTACTTCGAGGTCATGCACGAGCTGAAGCTGATCGTGGACCTGATGTACCGCGGCGGGCTCAACTTCATGCGCTTCAGCGTGAGCGATACCGCGGAATACGGCGACTACGTCTCCGGACCGCGCATCGTGGACGGCCACGTGCGCGACACGATGCGCCAGGTCCTGACCGAGATCCAGGACGGGACCTTCGCGAAGCGCTGGATCGCCGAGAACGAGGCCGGCCGCCCGGAGTTCAACCGGCTGCGGCGGCAGGACCAGGACCACCTGATCGAGCGGGTCGGGGCCGACCTGCGCTCGAAGATGCGCTGGCTGAACCCGGTGGAGGTGCGCCCGGAGCAGGCGCAGGCCTCGGCCGAGCGCCCGCACGGGGAGGGCGCGCGATGACCGGACCGGCAGAGTCTCCAGTACCGGGCAGTGCCCCGGTGCCCGCGGGGTTCCCGGCACCGGGCGGCTCCCCGGCGCCCGGCCGCGTGGAGCCCGGCCGCGTCCGCATCTTCGACACGACCCTGCGCGACGGCGAGCAGGCACCCGGCGCGGGGCTCACCGTCGCCGAGAAGCTCGAGGTCGCGCGCGCCCTGGTCCGCCTCGACGTCGACGTCATCGAGGCCGGCTTCCCCGCCTCGTCCCCCGGCGACTTCGAGGCAGTCGAGCGCATCGCGCGCGAGGTCCGCGACGCCACGGTCTGCGGGCTCGCTCGCGCCGTCCCGCTCGACATC
>DAIDTV010000024.1:0-4617 GCA_027457005.1 Chloroflexota bacterium | reverse complement strand
GCGGCGGTCAACCGGATCGCGAAGGAGACGAAGGGCGTCGCCGTGGCCGCGCTGGCGCGCTGCCGCGAGGGAGATCCGCAGCGCGCGGTGGAGGCGATCCGCGTCGCCGAACGGCCCCACCTGCATGTGTTCATCGCCACCAGCGACATCCACCTGAAGCACAAGCTGCGCATGTCGCGGGAGGAGGCCCTGGAGGCCTCGGTCAGGTGGGTCCGCTTCGGCCGGCAGGCGCTGGGCCGCGACGCCGAGATCGAGTTCAGCGCCGAGGACGCCAGCCGCACCGATCCCGAGTTCCTGCTCCGCGTGTACGAGGCGGTGGTGGACGCCGGCGCGACGACCGTCAACATCCCCGACACCGTCGGGTACGCCATCCCCGCGGAGTTCGGCGTGCTGGTCGGCCGGGTGGTCGACCTGGTCGGGAACGACGCCGTGGTCAGTGTCCATTGCCACAACGACCTGTGGCTCGCCACCGCCAACACGCTGGCCGCGGTCCAGGCCGGCGCGCGCCAGCTCGAGGTCACCGTCAACGGGCTGGGCGAACGCGCCGGGAACGCCTCCCTCGAGGAGGTGGTGATGGGCCTCCGGACGCGACCCACCCAGTTCCCCGGGCTGGCGAGCCGGGTGCAGACCGACCAGATCATGAACGCCAGCCGGCTGGTCAGCTATCTGACCGGGTTCGTGGTCCAGCCCAACAAGGCGATCGTGGGCGGCAACGCGTTCGCCCACGAATCCGGCATCCACCAGGACGGCGTGATCAAGAACCCGCTGACCTACGAGATCATGACCCCGCAGTCGGTGGGGCTGGCCGGCAGCACGCTCTCGATCGGCAAGCTCTCCGGGCGGCGCGGGCTCCAGGGCAAGCTCCGGGAGCTCGGTTTCGAGCTGGAAGGCGAGGCGCTTGACGCGGTGTACCGCGCCGTCGACGAGGCGCTCGAGCCGATCGTGGGCTGGCGGCTGGTGCTCGACGAGTACGAGATCCGCGCGGTCACGGCGGGCGAGGACGCACAGGGCAACGCGCTCGTGCGCTGCCATCGCTCCACCGACGCCGGGCAGCCGCCGCTGGTCGCGACCGGCCACGGTCTCTCCACCAACATCATCGAGTCCTCGCTGGAGGCCTACGTGACGGCGGCCAACAAGCTGCATGCCGCGGCCACGGCCGCCGCGGCGGGCGGTGAGGCGGGCGCCGCCGAGGCCCGTGGCGCGACCGCGGGACGGCTGCCGTGAGCGAGGTCACGTACCGGATCGCCGCCATCCCGGGCGACGGCATCGGCCCGGAGGTGGTGGCGGCCGGCCGCCGCGTCCTGGACGCCGCCGCGGCCCGCTTCGGGTTCGCGCTCGCGTGGCGGGAGCTCGTGGTGGGTGGCGCGGCCATCGACGCGTACGGCGTGCCGATCCGCGACGCCGACCTGGAGGCGTGCCGGGAGTCGGACGCGGTCTATCTCGGCGCCGTGGGAGGTCCGCGCTGGGACGACCCCAACGCGGCCGTGCGGCCCGAGCAGGCACTCTTCGCGCTGCGCGGCGGCCTCGAGCTGTTCGCGAACCTGCGGCCGGTGACGGCCGAACCGTCCCTGGTGGACGCCTCGACGTTGCGCCCGGAGGTGGTCAAGGGCGTCGACGTGCTGATCGTGCGCGAGCTCACCGGTGGTCTCTACTTCGGGCGCCCGTCGGAGGAGCGGCACACGCCGGAGGGGCGGGTCGCCGTCGACACGCTGTGGTACACGGAGCAGGAGATCCGGCGCGTGGTGCGCCTGGCGTTCGAGCTGGCCCGCGGACGCCGGAAGCGCCTCACCAGCGTGGACAAGGCCAACGTCCTCGCGTCGAGCCGGCTGTGGCGGAAGGTGGTCGAGGAGGTCGCGCCGGAGTTCCCGGACGTGGCCTTCGAGCACCGCCTGGTCGACTCGGCGGCCATGATGCTGATCCGGGATCCGGGGGCGTTCGACGTGATCGTCACGGAGAACCTGTTCGGGGACATCCTGTCCGACGAGGCGGCGATGCTGACCGGGTCGCTGGGCATGCTGCCGTCGGCCTCGGTCGGGTCGCGGCGCACCGCGCACGGGCTGCACGGCCTGTACGAGCCGATCCACGGGTCGGCGCCGGACATCGCGGGCCAGGACAGGGCCAACCCGATCGCGGCGATCCTGTCGGGCGCGATGCTGCTGCGCTGGTCGCTGGGCCGGGCGGACGCCGCCGGCGCGATCGAGTCGGCGGTGCGCTCGGCGCTCGGCGACGGCCTGCGCACGACCGACCTGGCCGGCGTGGGCGCCGGGGCCCGGCAGGTGCGGGTGCTGGGGACGCGGGCGTTCACCGACGAGGTGGTGACGCGGGTGTCGGCCGGAGGGGCCGGCGGCGCGGGGCCGCGCGAGGACGAGGAGATCGACGTGGCGACGATCGTCGCGACGAACACGCTGCTGGGGATGCCCTGATGATCCGACGGAGCCCGACGCGCACGGCCGCGGACCGGCCGGAGCCGGTCCGATGAGCCAGCCCGTCCTCCTCTACGACACCACGCTGCGCGACGGCACGCAGCGCGAGGGGCTCGTCCTCTCGCTGGCCGACAAGCTCAAGATCGCCCGGCGGCTGGACGAGGCCGGCTTTCCCTACGTCGAGGGCGGCTGGCCCGGCTCGAACCCCAAGGACGAGGAGTTCTTCGCGCTCGCCAAGGGCGTGACCTGGCGCACCACGAGGCTGGCGGCGTTCGGGTCGACCCGCCACCGGTCGAATCGCCCGGAGGACGACCCCAACCTGCGCGCGCTGGTGGAGGCCGCCACGCCGGTCGTGACCATCTTCGGCAAGAGCTGGCTGCTCCACGTCACGCAGGTGCTGGGCGCCACGCCGGACGAGAACCTGGCCATGATCGGCGACTCCGTGGCGTACTGCGCCGCCGCGGGCCGCGAGGTGGTCTACGACGCGGAGCACTTCTTCGACGGCTACAAGGCCGACCGCGACTACGCGCTCGCCACGCTGCGCGCAGCGTACTCCGCCGGCTCGACCAGCCTGGTCCTGTGCGACACCAACGGCGGCTGCCTGACCGACGAGGTCGGGGCGATCGTGCGCGACGTCATCGCCACGCTGGCGCTGCCGGTCACCTGGGGGATCCACGTCCACGACGACGCGGGCCTCGCGGTGGCGAACTCGCTGGCCGCCGTGCAGGCGGGCGTGCGCCACGTGCAGGGGACCATCAACGGCTATGGGGAGCGCTGCGGCAACGCCAACATCGTGACCATCTGGGCCGACCTCGCGTTGAAGCTCGGGCTCGACACGGTCCCGTCCGGCACCGACCTGCGCGGCCTGGCGGAGCTCTCGCACTACGTGGCCGAGGTGGCCAACATCGCGCCCGACGGCCACCAGCCGTACGTGGGCGTGAGCGCGTTCGCCCACAAGGGGGGCGTGCACGGCGCGGCCACGGCCCGGGTGCGCGACGCGTACCAGCACGTGGACCCCGGGGCGGTCGGCAACAAGACGCGGCTGGTGGTCAGCGAGCTGGGCGGACGCGTCAACACGCAGTGGCGTGCCGAGGAACTGGGGCACCGACTCGAGGGGGTCGTGGACCCCCGCGAGCTGAGCCGGATCATCAAGCGGCTCGAGGCGGAGGGAGCGAGCTTCGAGGGGGCCGAGGCCTCCTTCGAGCTGCTGATCCGCCGGTTGCAGCCCGGCTACCGGCCGCCGTTCCGGCTGGTCGACTACACCGTGCTGGTCGAGCACCGCGAGGGCAGGGAGCTCCGGGCGGAGGCCACCGTCAAGGTCGAGGTGGAGGGCGAGGTCCTCCACACGGCCGCCGACGGGAACGGCCCCGTGAACGCGCTGGACGCCGCGCTGCGCAAGGCGCTCCGCGCGTTCTACCCACAGCTCGACGGGGTCCACCTGGTCGACTACAAGGTGCGGATCCTCGACGGCGATTCGGCCACGGCCGCCCGCACGCGCGTGCTCATCGAGTCCAGCAGCGAGGCGGATGCCGGGTCCACCGTGGGCTCGGACACGAACATCATCGCGGCGTCGTTCCAGGCGCTGGGGGACTCGCTGGAGTACGCGCTCTGGAAGAGCGGTGCCGAGCTGCGTCGCCGCGACGCGCGCCACTTCACCACGTCCGCGCCGACGACGACCGTGGCGTCCTCTGCGGGGGCCCATCCGGCATCGCCGGACGCAGCCATCGCGCCTGCGATCGAAGGAGGCTCGAGATGATCGACGCCACCGCGGGGGGCGCCATCCGCCTGGCCCGCTGGCCCTGCTCGACCGGGTCGAACGTGCAGAGCCGTGCCGTGGTCGTGGTGCAGGCGGGCGAACGCGTGTGGGAGGCGTCGGCCGAAGGCAACGGGGCGGTCGACGCGCTGTACGAGGCGGTGGACCGGGCGCTGGCCGGGGTGCTCTCGGGTCACCCGCGGCTGCTGGAGTACCGGGTCTCGTCGCTTGGCGAGGGTCCCGATGCGGAGGGACGGGTCGACGTGGAGGTGGCGCCGCCGGCGGGCGTGGAGGGTCCGCGCGGCGAGGGGCGCTACCGCGGCTCGTGCCAGGGCCCGAACACCATCGCCTGCTCGGTGGAGGCGTACCTGGAGGCGATCAACGCGCTCCTCGCCGAGGCGCACTGGGCGGGGGCCACCGACGCGGCACGCGATGTCGGGC
>DAIDTV010000023.1 GCA_027457005.1 Chloroflexota bacterium | reverse complement strand
GGTCCCAGGCTGCGGCGGCGTCGCAGGTCTTCGACCAGAACCGCGCCAGGGCGCTGCGGGAGCGCGCCGCGCGCGAGCTCGCGCAGGTCGATGCGGCGCTGGCGCGGCTCGAGGCCGGAACCTACGGACTGTGCCCCGCATGCGGTCGGCCCATCGACCCCGAGCGGCTCGAGGCACTGCCGTGGGCCCAGTACGACCTGGAGTGCCAGCGAAGGGCCCGCTGAGATAGGCGCGGTATCCTGCCGCCCATGACCGAACAACGCGGACGGCAGGCCCAGGTCCCCCCGCACGCCACTGCGGATCGGAAGCTGCTGCAGACCAAGCCGTACCAGGACGTCTCCTTCCTCGAGACGGACGCCTGGCGGTCGCTGCGGATCCTGGGCGAGTTCATCAGCGGGTTCGAGGCGCTGGCCCGGCTGGGCCCCGCAGTGACCGTCTTCGGATCGGCCAGGACACCGTCCGCCGACCCCATGTACAAGGCCGCGACTGCGCTCGCGCGAGGCCTGGCCGAGGCCGGCTTCACCGTGATCACGGGCGGGGGCCCGGGGATCATGGAGGCCGCCAACATGGGAGCCCAGCAGGGCGGCGGGCTCTCGGTCGGCTGCACCATCGAGCTCCCGAACGAGCAGCGCGTGAACGACTACACGGACCTGTCGGTGAGCTTCCGGTACTTCTTCGTGCGCAAGATGATGTTCGTCAAGTATGCCCAGGGGTTCGTGATCTTCCCGGGCGGCTTCGGCACGCTGGACGAGCTGTTCGAATCGATCACCCTCGTGCAGACGGACAAGATCGAGCACTTCCCGGTCGTGCTGATCGGCCGCGACTACTGGGCGGGGCTGCTGGAGTGGCTGCGGGGGCGGGTCGCGTCCGAGGGCAAGATCGACGGCGCCGACGTCGACTTCCTGCGCGTGACGGACGACGTGGACGAGGCGGTGGCCCTGATGGTGGAGTCCCGGGCGCGCCGCGGGGCCGCGCGGGCCGGCAACGGCGGTGACGAGAACGGCCGGGAGGACGATGGCAACTCGCTCGAGCCGCGCCGCCGAAGACAGTCCCTGGCCGACTGAGGGCCGCGCCCGTCAGGGCGCGCAGGATCCGGTGCTGGCCGGTGCGGTGCGGCCGATGGCACCGGCCACGTCCGTGCGTACCTCGCCGATCTGGAGCGCGTACCCGACACCGGAGGTGGCCTGCGCCCTGGCGAACACCACGCCGGCCACGCGCCCGTCGGAGGCTACGAACGGCCCGCCGCTGTCGCCCGCCTCGACGTTCGCGGCGAGCTCGATCACGACCCGCGTGACGGTGCTGCGCCCGTAGATGTCGAACCCGGTGGCGGTGAACGTGTCGCGCACGGCCGCGGGGATCATCGCCAGGGCTCCCCCTCCGGGGTGACCGAGCGCCACGCCGATCGTCCCGATCGCCGGGTCGCCCGACGCGAGCGGGAGCGGGCGGAGATCCAGGCCGGTCACGTGGAGGAGCGCCACGTCCATGGCCGGGTCGTAGAAGACGACCGTGGCGTTGGCGGTCGCACCGGTCACCGCCACGACCGAGGTGCTGCCGCGCTCACCCGCGACCACGTGCGCGTTCGTGACGACGTAGCCCGGAGCGACGGCGAACCCGGTCCCGGTGAGACGGAGCCCGCAGGCCTCGCCGACCACCGCGACCGTGGCGGGCGCAGCGCGCCTCCCGCGCGCCGCCACCTGCGCGGCGCCGGGGGTCGGGACGGGTGACCCGATCGGCGTGTCCAGGAACTGGAAGACCTGCGGCAGGCCGGCGGGCACGAGGAACGCGCGAAGGCGTCCGAGCACGGGGGCCGGTGACGGCAGCGTCGAGCGGACCGCCGAGACCACGGCGGACTGGTCGATCTGCTGGGCCAGGGAGGCGGACGGCCCGGCGGCCAGGATGGGCGCCAGGACCCAGATCGCCAGGATCACCTGTGCGACGCCCACCGCCAGTCCGAACAGGCGGTCGGCGGCCGCGAGCGGGCCACGTCCCATCCGGCGCAGGATCGCGACCGCGATCGAGCCGCCCACGGCCTGCCCGAACGCCAGCGCGATGAGCAGGAAGGCCAGGACCAGCAGCGCCCGCAGGAATCGGTCGAGCGTCGGGAGGGCGGCCGCGATCTCCGGGAGCAGGGCGACCGCGACGACCGCGCCCACGCCCGCGCCGATCAGCCCCAGCGCCTGGGCAACGGCGCCCTGCCGGAAGCCGCTCAGGGCTCCCAGGGCCAGCAGCAGGAGCAGCAGGACGTCGAGCACCTCGAGCTTCGGCACCTCGCTATCCTACCGGCCCGCGCGGCCGGGCCTGCCGGCGGCGCCCCGATCGAGCCGCTACTCGCCCAGCTCGGATCGCAGCCGCTCGAGCGCGCGCGACAGGAGCGACCCCACCGACCCTGTGGTGACCCCCAGCGCCTCGCCGATCGCCGCGTAGTCGTACTCGTGGTAGTAGCGCAGGACCAGGGCGGCGCGCTGCCTGGGCGGAAGACGAGCGAGCGCGCGACGGAGATCGAGCAGATCGGCGGGCTCGCGGCCCGAGCCGGCCGGTAGGAGGGCGGCCTCCGGGCGATCCAGGCCGATCCAGCGGCGGATCCTCTGCCGGCGCAGGTGGTCCCGCCACGCGTTGAGGGCGATCCGATGAACCCACGCGCCCACGGGGGCCGGCCCGCGGTGCTGCGCGGCGCGTTCGATGCCGCGGGTAACGGCCTCCTGGGCGAGGTCGGCGGCGAGATCGGGATCCCCGGTGAGGGCGAGGAGCGTCCGGTACACCGCTGTCCGCTCGGCCACGCACGCGTCGACGACGGAACGGACTCGATCGTCATCCACCGCGACACATTGTCCTCCGTGCAGGCGCCGGCGCCGCAGGGGCTCGCGCGCAAGGTTCCACGTCCCTCGTGCGTCTGTCTTCGTGACGGGATGCACGGCCGCTTCGCCTCGGGGGGCGACGGCACGACGGAAGGGCAGCGGGCGCGATGCGCGACGACGACCTGGAGGAACGCCTTCGGCGGGCGCTCCACGTGCAGCTGGACATCGCCGAGCCGACGACGACCGATCGACCGCCCAGGGCCCGGCGCGGGGTAAGCGGGCCGTTCGGGCTCCTGGCGGCCGCGACCTCGATCGTGCTGGTCGCCGTGCTCGTCGGACCCCGGCTCGCTGGCCCCGGCGGCACGTCTCCGGGCGGAAGCTCGGGCCCGTTCCCGGCGGGCACGAGTTCGGCCGAGGTCGCAGGCTCGGAAGCTCCGGGCACGGGCGGGGCAAGCGCCTCGACGTCCGGGTCGATCCCGTCGACAACCGGATCCGCCGGCGGGCCCGGCCCGGGCCCGAACCTCACCGCGATGTCGCCGGCGCCGACGCGCACGCAGCCGCTCGACGCCACGCTGCCGCCCACGCCCGCCGAAACTCGGGGGCCGGCACCGACCGCCAGTCGGAAACCGGCTCCGACCAGGACACCGTGGGCGACCCCCACGGCTGCATCCGCCGTAGTCGTGGTGACGCTCGCCGACGCCGGTCAGACGGTTGACCTGGCCGTTGGTCAGCGGCTGGTGCTGCAGCTTGGGGCGACCTACCAGTGGACGGTCCAGGTGAGCGGGTCCGGTGTCCTCGCGCCCGCATCGGTGCCTTCCCAGGCGGATCAGCAGGGAACATGGATCGCGGAACGCACCGGCACCGCGCAGCTGCAGGTGGTCGGAAACCCGTACTGCCTGCATTCGAAACCGCCGTGCGCGATGCCCTCAAGGGCGTTCACCGTGACGGTGATCGTGCGGTAGAGGCAGAATCACTCCCCACCCGCGAGCCGGAAACGGACGAGCACCAGGCACCCGACGAGGCCCACGTCGTCGCCGAGCGCGGCAGGCACGATCGCCATGCGTCGCGATGCGGATCGGAACGCCGTCTCCCGCACCGCCGCGCGGGCAGGCTCCAGCAACCGGTCGCCCTGGGCCCGCGCGATCGACCCGCCGACCACCACCAGGGTCGGGTCGAAGACGTCCGCGATCGTGACCATGGCGGCCGAGAACGCGCGGCGTGCGTGGTCCATGATCCCGGCCGCCGCCGGGTCGCCGGCATCCTCGGCCGCCGCGACGTCCGCGGCGGTCACGCGGTCCTGGCCGGCACGCTCCGCGATCGCGGCAAGCATCGGCGATGCCCCGCTCCCGATCGCCTCGCGCGCCGCCCGCGCGATGCCCGCGCCCGACGCGATCGCCTCCAGGTGGCCGCGTGCGCCGCAACCGCAGGGGGGGCCGTCCAGCTCCACCAGCAGGTGGCCGAGTTCGCCCGCCGTTCCGTCCGGTCCGTGAAGCGGTACACCGGCCGCCAGGATGGCGCCGCCGATCCCGGTGGAGACCGTGAGGTACACGACGTCGGCGACGTTGCGTGCCGCCCCGAAGGACAGCTCGCCGAGAAGCGCGACGTTCGTGTCGCGATCCAGGAACGCCGGCAACTCGAGCCGGCGCCCGAGCTCGGCGGCGATCGGGACGTCGCGGAACGACGGGTGGGCGTTCGGGGGGTCGAGGATGACGCCCGCGCGCGGGTCGACCGGCCCGATCGCCGATATCCCGATTCCGAGCGGCTGCCCGGCCCCGGCCGCCTCCCTTCCCGGTGCTCCGGCGGACCGCACGGTCGTCAGCAGCGCCTCGGCGTCCTCGAGCACCGCGGCCGCCCCACGCTCCGTCGCGGACGGGGCCTCCGCACGCGCGAGGATCGTCCCGTCCGGACCGACGAGCGCGGCTCGCAGGCGTGTCGCGCCGAGGTCGAGACCCAGCACGGGCCTCCCGCGGTCGGGCGGGCTCAACGTCGGGTCCACGGCGTCCCCGAAGGTCTCCCGCATCGGGCGGATTCTAGGAGTGGCGCCCGGCGTGGTGCGTGCCGGCGCCCGGGCGCGAGGCTCATCCGGCCGATCGGCCGATCCCCGCCGACGCCCGGCCCTCGTCGTCTCGAACGATCGCGCCGCGCTGCAGCACCAGCAGGACGCCATCGGGCTCCGCGATCGTCTCGATCCGCTCGAGCGGGTCGCCCCGGACCAGGATCAGGTCCGCGTCCTTGCCCGCCTCGACCGTCCCGATCCGGTCGGCCAGCCCGAACAGCTCCGCGTTCACCCGCGTGGCGCTGACGAGCGCGGCCATCGGCCCGATCTCGCGCGCCTTCTCCACGATCTCGCCCGCGCGGCCGGCCTGCTCGGCCCCGGTCAGGTCGGAACCCGACCCCAGCGGGATGCCGGTCGCGTGGGCCAGCCCGAGGCTCGCCCGCGAGGCATCCGCCACCAGCGCAGCCTTGGCCATCTCGGCCGGCCCGAGCGGCGGCAGGCGCGTGATCACCAGGAGGGTCGGCACGACGAACGCCCCGGCGGCTTGGATCTGGCCCACCGTCTCCTCGTCGAGCATCGAGGCGTGCTCGATCGAGCGGGCGCCGGCCGCGATGGCGTTGCGCATCGCCGGCGACGTGTGCGCATGGACGAGGACGTAGGTGCCCCAGCTCCGCGCGACCTGCACTGCCGCCGCGATCTCCTCGACCGTGAACTGGATCGACTCGAGCGGGTCGGTCGGGGACACGACACCACCCGAGACGAAGAGCTTGATCTGCGTGGCTCCGCGCCGCAGTTGCTCGCGGGCCGCCCGCCGCACTGCGTCCACGCCGTCGACCACCTCCGGGTTGGCCACCAGGCCCGGGATCGACACGAACCCGTGGGCCGCCTCGTGGGCCGCGCGCATGTCGCCGTGACCGCCGGTCTGGGTGATGAACGAACCGGACGGCAGGATGCGGGGGCCGCGGATCCGGCCCGCCGCGACGGCACGGGCCCACGCGGGATCCAGGCCGCCGGCGTCCCGGACGGTGGTGAAGCCTTCGTGGAGCGCCCGCTCGATGAGAGCCTGCACCAGCAGTGCGTAATCGACCAGCGTGCCCTCGCCCTGCGGCTTCGTCGGCGCCCCGGCCAGCCCGAGATGGACGTGGGCGTCGGTCAGGCCCGGCAGCAGGGTCGCGCCTGCGGCATCCACGACGATGTCGGCGTGGAGCGGCGCCCCGCTCGCCTGGATCGCCGCGATCCGGCCGTCCTCGACGATGACGTCACGCCCCCCGACGGGGTCGCGTCCGGTTCCGTCGACGACCCGCGCGCCGCGGACGACCAACCTCTGCACGGCATCCTCCTCGCCCGACTCTGCCCGATTGATCCGCCGGGAATGGCCGCCGGATCGCCGGCGGCCCGGACGGCTGGAACTCGCGGCCTCGGCCACCGCGTGCGGATCGTAGGCGGTCCCGAGGGAATGGCGCGCGCCGCGCCGGCCGGGGCGGACTGGAGATCAGTCCTCGAGCGGCAACCGGCGAAACACCGCGAGGATCGGGGGGAGCCGCGGCTCCGCGAATCCGGCCACCCGGGCGCCCCGTTCGTCGTCCGGCTGGGGGCCGTTCCCCGCGACCTCGGCGGTCGGGACCCGCAACCAGGCATCGCCGGCCGCGCCCGCACGGTACGGGGCGTCGAGCCGATGGGCCGAGAGCCAGCGGAACCCGAGATCGGCGGCGGCGATCGCAAGGGTCCGCCCCTCGCCCGGGTAGCCCCGGCTCACCGTGCACCAGTCGGCGGCACGCACCAGCGCGGCGAGGCGCTCGCGGCGCTCGCAGAACGGGAGTCGCGTGAGCCGGCGGCCCGACGCCGCCAGCAGGTCGTCGGCCACGAAGGCAGGCCTGCCGGCGTGTTCGCCGGGATCCTCCAGCCGTCGTCGGAGGAGCACCGGATCGGGCCGGCCGGCGCGGTCCAGCACCAGCACGACGCCGTCGAGGATGGCGTCCGGAGCGGCCACCCGACCGGCCAGCCCGGCCAGCTCCGGGAACGCGGCGAGCACGTCCGCGAGCTCGGCGGCCTGCAGCCGCACGCGGCCGTCCTCCACGAACACGATCGTGCGGGTCCCGGGCCACCACGGTTCGAAGAGGTAGGACGGGTCGTCAAACGGCCCGGGGGCCCGGGACGGCAGCATGGGCCGGATCCTGCTCGGCAGCGCCCTGCGAGAACCGCGGGCACCCCGACCGCCGGCCGCGTCCTCGCCGGCCACGTCGTCGAGTGCGAGGCCCGGGCGATCTGTCTCCGGTCCCCGTCCGAGAACGTCGGTCAGGCGGTCTTGCGTCGTCGTTCGCCCCGGCGCGCGCCCTTCGCGGCCAGTTCCTCGCCGGGCGCCGCGGCGTGGTCCGCCGCTCCGGCGACCACCTCGCGCACCGGCTGGGCCGCCTTGGCGGCACGTGCCGCAGCGACGCTGGCCTCGAGCGCGGCCATCAGGGCGACCACGGTCGGGCTGGGCTGGGCGGCCACCGCGGCCGGCTCCCGGCCCGCGACCTTGGCCTCGATGATGGCCACCAGGGCGTCGCGGTACTCGTCGCGGTACGCGGTGGCGTCGAAGGGCTCGGTCATCGCGGCCACCAGCTGCTCGGCCATCGCGCGTTCCGCGGGCTTGACCGCGGTTGCCTCAGTCGCCGGGAGGTCCAGCTCGTCCGCCGAACGGATCTCGTCGGGCCAGTACAGCGTCGAGAGCAGCAGGGTCGGACCGAACGGATCGAGCGCGGCGAGGTGCTCCCGGTTGGTGATCACGACCTTGCCGATGGCGGTCAGCGCCCGGTCGGCGAGCACGTCCTTGAGCAGCGCGAACGCCTTGCGCCCGAGCGGCTCCGGCTCCAGGTAGTAGGCCTGCTTCACGAAGCGCATGGCCGCCAGGTCCGACGACGGCACGAACCGCTCGATCTCGATCGAACGGACGCTCTTGAGCGGCACGGACTCGAGGTCCTCGTCGGTGACCACCACGTACTGGCCGGGCGCGTACTCGTAGCCCTTCACGGTCTCCGTACGCGCGATCGCGCGGTCGTGGACGGGACACCACGTCTTCATCTGGATCCGGCTGAGACACTCGGCGTGGAGCATGTTGAAGCTCACACCGCGGCTCTCGGTCGCGAGATAGAGCCGCAGGGGGATCGTCACCAGTCCGAACTGGATCGCCCCCCGCCACATCGAGCGCGGCATCGTACTCCCCTGTGCGGCTCGACGCCCCTCGCGGCGGGCCGGATCGCGAGGATACCGCGCCCACGCAAGCGTGCCGAGCCCCAGGCCCGGTGCCGGCAGCGCCGGCTCGACGCTGAACTGCCGCCCTCCCGCCGTGCCGCCCTACAGTGGCGGCAGCTCCTGCGCCTGTTCGAGCACGCCGCGGAACAGGTCGCCGCGGTCGCGCAGCCGCTCGCCGATCGTCACGACGGTCCAGCGGTCCGCGCGCAGGTCGGGGTCATCGAGCTCATCCCAGCCGATGGGGGCCGACACGCTCGCGTTCGGCCAGGCACGCACCCCGTACGGCGCGACCAGCGTCCGGTTCGACGCGTTCTGCGTGTAGTCCAGCCGGGCGAGGCCGCCACGCGCGGTCTTCTCCCATTCCCGGCTCACGAGCCCAGGCACGGTCGCGCCGACGGCACGCGAGAGTGCCTCCACCCACCGGCGCGTCTCCTCGAACGTGTAGATCGGCTTCACGGGAACCCAGACCTGGACGCCCCGCTTCCCCGTGAGCTTCGGGTACCCCGTCACGCGCAGGTGACGCAGGGCGTCGCCGTGGAGCCGGGCCAGGAGGGCCGTCTCCGCCCAGCTGGTGCGCTCACCCGGGTCGATGTCGATCAGGGCGTAGCTCGGGCGGTCCGGAGCGGTGGCGGGCGACGTCCAGGGATGAACCTCGATGGCGGCCATGTTCGCGAGCCAGGCGAGGGTCGCGACGCTGTCGGCGACGACGTACGTGTGGGCATCGTCCTCGATTCGGCCCGGGAGGGACGCGCGCGCGACCCAGGCGGGCGCCCGTGGCGGGATCTCCTTCTGCCAGAAGTGCGGCCCGTCGACCCCTTCGGGCCAGCGCGTCAGGTTGAGGGCCCGGCCGGCGAGGTAGGGCAGGAGCTTGGGGCCGATCGTGACGTAGTAACGGACCAGGTCGCGCTTGGTCAGCCCGACCGCGGGGAACAGGACCCGGTCCAGGTTCGTGAGCGAGACGACCTGCCCGCCCACGTGCCATCGCCCCCCGCGCGCCGGCAGGCGCTCGAGTGCCTCGAGCTCGTCGGCGGTCGCCGGCGCGAAGGACGTGCCCGAGACGGCGGCAGGCAGTGCCCGCTCGGCGGCGTCCGATGTTGCCGGGTCGGCCGGGGCCACCGGCACCGCCGCCACGTGCGCACCCTGCGACACGGCCGGGCCCGCTCCGCGATCCGGGCGTTCGCGGACCACCGCGAGCGGGTCGCGGTCGAGCTCCAGCCCCTTGTATGCCGCCTGTCGTACCAGGCCGTCGCGCGTCCACCCGGCGAACGCCACGCGCATCACCAGGCGCGGCTCCGTCCATCGGGCAGCGGGCAGATCCGGTGGGTGGGCGATGGGAGGATCGGGGCGGCGCAGCGGGTCCAGGCGATCGAGGAGGGTCCGGCGCGTCGATGCGTCGAACCCGCTTCCGACCCTGCCCGCGTATCGCAGCTCCCCGTCGGCGTGCACACCGGCGAGGAGTGCGCCGAGGTCGGACGCGCGCCCCGTGCCGGGCAGGTACCCGACCAGCACGAGCTCCTGCTCCGGACGAACCTTGACCTTGCACCACGCGCGCGACCGCCGGCCCGGCTCGTACCGGCTCCGGCGGAGCTTCGCCACCATGCCCTCCACGCCGCGCTCGGCGACGGCCCGGAAGAACGCCTCCCCGTCACCCTCCACGTGGCCCGCGTACCGCACCATCGGGTGGGGACGCAGCCGGGCCCGGAGCAGGCGCTTGCGGTCCTCCAGCGGCGCGTCGACCAGGGAGCGGCCGTCGCAGTAGAGCAGGTCGAAGACCTCGTAGGCGAGCCACCCCGCGCCGGGGGCCGGGGGCAGGTCACTGGCTTCCCGGACACGCCCCGGTCGCCGTCGGCGTGCGCCGCTCAACTCCTGCAGGAGGCCGAAGTCCGCGGTACCGTCGGGCCGCAACGCGACCACCTCGCCATCGACGATCGCCTGCCCGGCGGCGATCCAGTCGGGTGCGCCGGCGAGCCACGGGAAGTACCGCGCGGCGTCCTGCCGGGTGCGCGTCCAGAGTCGGACCCGCCCGTCGCGAACCACCGCCTCCACGCGGTACCCATCCCATTTCACCTCGAAGAGCCAGTCGGGGTCCGAGAAGGGGCCCGCGGCCAGGGTCGCCTGCATCGGCTCGACGAACTCCGGCATCGGCTCCTCGCGCGCGCCCGCGAGCTCCGGTGCGGTGTCTGCCCCCGGCACGCCCACCGGCGACGCGTCCGCGGGCACGGCCGACGCCAACGTGGCGCCTGCCGCCGGCGATTCGCCTGGCGCCGGCGGCAACGGCGTCGCCGCCGGGATCGCCCCGGCCGCCACCTCGTCGTTCGTCCGGCCGGTCTTGACCGACCGGGGGTGGGCCTCCGGATCCCAGCCCGGCACGGCCGCCTCGTCGCGCTTCTTGACCAGGAGCCAGTTCCCCTCGCGGTCCCGGCTGCCACCCGGCCCCCGCCCGGTGTGGACGATGGTGAACCGACCCGTCAGCTTGACACCGTGCAGGCGGAACTTCAACTCCCCGGCGCGCACCGCGGCGCCCGGGTCGCCCGGCACCTCCGGCTCGAACGTCCCCCAGTCCCACACGATCGCGTCCCCGGCGCCGTACTGGCCACCGGGGATCGTGCCCTCGAAGTCGAAGTACTCGAGCGGATGGTCCTCGACGTGGACCGCCATCCGCCGGGCCGACGGGTCGAGCGTGGGCCCCCTGGGCACTGCCCAGCTCACGAGGACCCCGTCGATCTCCAGGCGCAGGTCGTAGTGGAGCCGGCGCGCGCGGTGGCGCTGGACCACGAAGCGTCGGCCGGGCGCCGGAGCCCGGCCCAAGGCGAGAGCTTCGCCCGACGCCCCGGGTGGCTCCGGGGTCCTGGCGAAATCGCGCTTGCGCCGGTATCGCTCGAGCGACATCCGTGCCCGATTCCGGCCGCCAGGCTCCTGCGGGGTGTTCGGCAGTCTGCGGGGCGCCGGGGAGTGCTGCCTAGGCTGGCGTTCCCTTCGCCGCCTGCCATACCTGGTACGAGCCCCAAAGCATGAGCGCGGCACCCACCCAATCGACGACGAGGACGAGGACCACCGTCGCGCCGCCGTAGGACGCAAGCAGCCCGAGGATCGACACGAGCTGGAGGAACTGGAGCAGGGCGATGATGCCGACCACGGCGCTGATCCCGAGCAGGATCGTGCCGTACGGGGCGGGCCAGGTGATGGTGGCATTCGGAGCGTAATGCAGGTAGACCACGGCGAGGACCGCTATGGCGCCGAGGAGGCCGATCCCGCCGGCCCCCGCGACCCCGAAGAGCCCGCCGCTCAGGACGATCCCAAGCAGCCACGACAGCACGATCAGGCCGGCGCCGACCACCGCCAGCCGCTCACGTGCGCCCATCTTCGACCAGATCTCGTTCACCATCGGGACGCCTCCTGTTCCTGGGCTGGCTCGTCAGCTCGGCACGCTGACGCTGAGCGTCGGATCGTTGATGTTGGTGATCTCCCACTTCGCGCTCGTCGGGAAGTTCGCGCTCGGCGTGGGGCCCGACTCCGCGATCCCATTCCACTCCATCGCGACGAGGTAGTTGCCGTTGGTCGCGATCCAGATGTCGATGGTGCCCCCGGGTGGGATGGTGGGCTGGCCGGCCGGCATGGGCGTCGAATGATCCCCGTGGAGGTGGATCGCCTGCACGCCGTTCTTCGTCTCCACACCCACAGTCTTGAGCACCGACAGGGTGCCGTTCTTGTTGATCTCCTGGAGGCTCAGGGCCGGGTTGAACCCCGCGGTCATGCTCTGGATGGCACTCGCCGGGAGGGGCGCCTTGACGAACGTACCGGTCCCCTCGTCCATCCACAGCGTCGACCCGGAGATGACCATGCGAGTGGTGTGGCCGCCAACGGATTCGGTCACGCTCTCGGCGAATGTCGGCTTGCGCACGACCACAATCGCGACTGTCATGTCCTCAGATCCGCCCGAGGTGGTCATCGACAGCTTGTAGGAGCTGAGGTTGTCAAGGCCGCTGGCCGAGTTCGCGACATCGCCGACGCTGGGTTGCGGAGCCGAGCTGGGAGCGGCGCTGGCGGCTTGTGCGGGAGGCGCGGCTGACGGCTGGGAAAGCGCGCCCGCGGAGGCCGGAGCGACCACCCCGCTGGCGGCG
>DAIDTV010000022.1 GCA_027457005.1 Chloroflexota bacterium | reverse complement strand
GTTCTTCACCGCGTCGCTGCTCGCGGGACGGCCGGCGCGCTGGGAGTTGCGGGCCGGGGCGCTGGCACTGCTGGGTGGGGGCGCGCTGGCGGTCAGCGCAGGATACACCGGGCACGTGGCGCTGCTGGCCACGGCCGGGGGTGTGTCGTTCGTCGCGGGCATCGGGCTCGTGTCCCTGATGGCGTTCCTGCCTCTCCGCCGGGCGCTGGGCAGCCGGCACCCCTGGGTGCTGGTCGCGTACGGCGTTGCGCTGGCCGACGTCGCGCTCGGGGCGACGCTTGGCACGTTCGAGGTCGGCGGCTTCGGTCCGGTGGAGGCGGACTGGACTTGGCTCAAGCCGACGCACGCCTGGCTCAACCTGCTGGGGTTCGTCTCCCTGGTCGTCGCCGGTACGCTGCTGCACCTCTATCCCACCGTGGTGGGGAGCCGGATCTCGGGTGGGGTCCGCATGCGGGTCATGGTGGCCGGGCTCGCGCTCGGCGCACCGCTGGTCGCCCTGGCGTACCTGGTGCGGGTCGACGCCGTCGGCCGGCTGGGGGCCGCGATCGAACTGGCCGGTGCGCTGGGCCTGGTGGCCTACGTCGCCGGCGCATGGAGCGTGCGCGGGCGCTGGACGGGCGATCTCTCGTGGCGCGCCGTCGCGATCGGCAGCCTGGGTGCCGGCGTGGCCTGGTTCGCGATCGCGGTCACCGCTGCCGCGGGCCGCGTTCTGCTCCTTGGCGCGACGCCCGGTGCCTGGTCGCTCTCCGTGGTGGGCGCGCCACTCGCCGCGGGGTGGATCGCGCAGTCACTGGTCGGGGCCTGGACGCACCTGCTTCCCGCGATCGCGGGCGGGTCACCCCGGCGGCACGCGCGGCAGCGCGGCATCCTGGGGATCGCGGCGATTCCCCGGATCATCACGATGAACGGCGGCGTGGCGCTCCTGGCCGTGGGGCTCGCGACGTCCGCCAGCGCTCCGGCCGAGGCGGGTGCGGTGCTCGTGGCCGGCGCGCTTCTCGCCGGCCTTGGGCTCCTGCTCGGGGTGACCCTGGCGCCGGAACCGGGGCACTGAACCGCGGCCGGGGCGCCGGAGCCGGGGCGCCGAGCCGCGACCCGTCGCTCAGGTGGCCGCGACGCTCCCCGGCAGCCGCCGGCGCCGGGTCTCCGCCACTCCCGCCAGCGTCGCCTCGCCCAGGGACCGGAGCAGCGCGTCGCGCGCGTCGGAGAACACGTCGTGGACGTCGCAGCGTCCCTCCGGGTCGCAGGGCCCTCCCCGAAGAATGCAGGTGCGGACCGCGTGCTCGTGCTCCGCGGCGCGGATCACGTCGAGCAGCGAGATGTCCGCGGCCCGCCGCGCCAGGCGGTATCCACCGGAGCGCCCGGTGGTCGCCACCACCAGGTCGGCGCGGACCAGGTCAGCCATGACCTGGGGGAGGAACCGCGGCGGGATCTGCATCTCGGCGGCGATCCGGCGGGTGCTGAGGAGCCCGTTGCCGTCCGCGGCGGCCAGCGCGATGGCCGCGCGAACGGCGTAGTCCCCCCGTCGCGTCAGCTCGAGTCGCATGGTCGGACGAGTATGCCATGGGTTGCCCGGCGACCCCTGCGGCCGGAGCGATCGATGCTCACCGGGAAGGGCCGGTGGTGCGACCCGCCAGCGCCTACCATGCACTCCCGTGCGTGCCCTGCGCGGTCTCTACCTCGTCGACGGCGTCCTGATCGGCGTCCTCATGCCGTTCGTGACCGTGATCCTCGCCCTGCGCGGCTTCTCGCCGCTCGAGATCGGTGGGGTGATGGCGCTGACCGCCGTGGGGTACGTGGTCGGGCTCCCAGTCTGGGGGCACCTGGGGGACGTGGTCCTGGGCCGCCCCGGCGCGCTCCGGATCGCCGCCCTGGCGGCCGCCGTCACCGCCCTGCTCTTCGGCGCCCCGCTGGCCCTCCCGCTGGTGGCCCTCTTCGTCGTCGCGTTCTACGTGGCGGCCCCGGGCACCGCGATGCTCACCGATGCGGTCGCGGTCGTGGCGCTCGCGTCGCATCCGGAGCGCTACGGCAGCTTCCGGCTCCTCGAGAGCGGCTCGTTCGCGGTGGCGGCACTGGCCGCGGGCGTCCTCTTCGACGGGACCGGCTACGGACTCGCGTACCCGCTCGCGGCAGCCTCGGCGCTCCTGGTGGCCGTCGCCGCGATCGGCATCCCGGAGGTGGCGCGCACGCGTCTGGCCGACTACCGGGATCCCGCCCCGGGCAACGGCGCCGGCGCGGGTGAGCCGGGGACGGGCGTGCGCTCCGCACGCCATCGCCGCTGGACCGAGGCCACCGGCTCCATCGGCGTCGCCATCGGTGTCGCGCCGCGCCTGCTGGGGGTGATGGCAGCGGTGGTGCTGGCGAACCTGGGGATCGTCGCGAGCCTCACGTTCCTGCCGCTCCGCATCGCCGATCTCGGCGGCGCGCCGTCGATCATCGCGCTGTCTGCCACGGTGTCGGCTCTCTTCGAGATCCCCGCCATGCTGGTCGCCGCGCGCGTGGCCGGTCGCGTCGGCCTGCGGGGGCTCTTCGTCGCCGGCTGCGGGCTCTACGTGCTCGCGTACGTCGCCTGGATCGTGCTGGCCGACCCCGCGCTGATCGTGGTGACCCGGCCGCTGACCGGGCTCGCCTACGGCTCGCTGACCGTCACCAGCGTGCTCACGGTCGGGGCGCTCCTCCCCGAAGGGCTGCAGGCGAGCGGCCAGGCTCTCTACCAGATGAGCGCGCTGGGGGTGGCCGCGATCCTTTCCGATCTCGGTGGGGGGTACCTGTTCGGGACGTACGGGCACGGGCCCGTCTTCGCGGCGAGCGCCGTGGGTGCCGTCCTGGCGGCGATCGTGGCGTGGTGGTACGTGCCGTCGCGCGGCGAGGTCCGCCTCGGCCCGTCCCGGCGCTGACCGATCCGGCCCCCGGTATCGGGTACCCGACGCGACCTGCCCGCCCTCCCGAGGCTGACCAAGCCGGCGCTGGCCTGCCCCGGATAGCCGGTACACTCGCGGCACAGGAGGAGCCCGGATGCGCATGTGGGGCGGGCGGTTCACCGGCGAGACCGATCCACTGATCGCGGAGGCGACGCGCTCGGTCGAGGTCGACCGGGCGCTGGCGGTGGACGACATCGACGGGTCGATCGCCCACGTCCGCGGGCTCGAGCGAGCCGGGCTGCTGACCGGGGAGGAATCGGGTCGGCTGGTCGAGGGTCTCCGGGCGCTTCGCCGGGACGTCGAAGCGGGCACGTTCGCGTGGGACCCCGCCCTGGAGGACGTCCACCTCAACCTCGAGGCGGCCCTCACGGCGCGACTCGGTCCGGTGGCCGGCAAGCTGCACACCGGCCGGTCGCGGAACGATCAGGTCGCGCTCGACCTGCGGCTCTGGCTGCGCCGGACGATCCGCGAACTGGACGGCGACATGGTCGGGCTCGAGCGGGCACTGGTCGACCGGGCGGAACGGGACGGCGAGGCGGTCCTCCCGGGCATGACCCACGTGCAGCCCGCGCAGCCCGTGCTGCTCGCGCACCACCTGCTCGCCTATGTCGAGATGCTGGAGCGCGACCGCGGCCGGCTGGCCGATTGCGCCCGACGGGCGGACCGCTCCCCGCTGGGGGCGGGTGCGCTGGCGGGAGCTGGTTTCGACCTCGATCGCGAGGCGACCGCCGCCGAGCTGGGGTTTGCGGGCGTGACCGCCAACTCGCTGGACGCCGTCAGCGATCGCGATTTCGTGGTGGAGTTCCTGGCGGCCGCCGCGCTGGCCATGGTGCATCTCTCCCGGCTCGCCGAGGAACTGGTGTGGTGGTCCAACCCGGCCTTCGGCTGGGTGACGCTGGCGGATGCCCACGCCACGGGCTCGTCGATGATGCCGAACAAGAAGAACCCCGACCCGTGCGAGCTGGTGCGGGCGCGCGCGGCCCGCGTGGCGGGCCACCTCTCCACGATGCTCGGCGTGCTCAAGGGGCTGCCGCTCGCATACCAGCGCGACCTGCAGGAGGACAAGGGCCCCCTGTTCGACGGAGCCGCCGTCCTCGGCTCCTCGCTGCGCGTGATGGCCGCCGTCATGGCCGGGGTGATGATCCACGCCGACCGCATGCGCGAGGCTGCCCTGGGCGGCCACATCACCGCCACGTCGGTCGCGGACGCGCTGGTGGAGCGCGGCCTGCCGTTCCGCGTCGCGCATCACGTGGCGGGGCGGCTGGTGGCGGAGGCCGAGCGGCGGGGCTGCCGGCTGGACGAGCTCGCTGAGGGCGCCTTCGTCGCTGCGCTCGGCGATGAGCAGGATCCCGACGCGAAACGACTCGCGGCCGAGGCGGCTGACGAGCGGACAGGCGTGGCGCAGGCGCTGCGCGAGGCCGCCACGCTGGAGGCCGCGGTCGCGCGCCCCCGTGTCTTGGGCGGCACCGCGCCCGAGCGCGTGCACGAGGCGATCGCGGCCGCCCGGGAGCGGCTGAACGGCCTGGCCGGCTGACCCGGCGCGGGTCGCCGTCCGCAGGGGAGTCGCCGCACTCAGGGGACTGGCAAACCCCGCCCCAGGTGCGGCCGGCGCTCAGTCACCCGATCGGGCGCCCCAGTGGCGCCTGGCCTCTTCCTCCATGTCCTCCAGCCGCGTGTAGTAGTCGGGGAACTCCTTGAGGTGCGCGAGCGCGATCCTGCCGGTGGTGACGGGATCGTCACCGGTCACGTTGGTGGCCGGGTCCCGC
Organism: Chloroflexota bacterium; assembly: GCA_027457005.1. Classification (GTDB taxonomy): domain Bacteria; phylum Chloroflexota; class Limnocylindria; order Limnocylindrales; family CSP1-4; genus JAJYNJ01. The sequence goes on along the minus strand of DAIDTV010000022.1, from coordinate 7,845 downwards.
AACCCGTGCTCGAGCTCCACGTCCATCCCGGCCCGGAACTGCTCCACGTCCCAGGGTGCCGACGACCAATCGATTCCCAGTTGCTCGCCGATGCGGCGGGCCTCCGCGCTGCTGAACCGGCGCATTTCCATCGATGCCACCCCGCTTGTTCGTCAGGGGCCGATCGTAGCAGTCGCGCCGGCCAGGCGAGACCTCTCCGTGCCGGATGGCCCCATGGATGCGTGCCGTCCGCGCCTGTGACATCTCACTATCACTTGACACACTGCTCGCTGAGATGTTGCTGCTGTCCGTGCTCACCATCCTCCTGTTCGGTCTCTCGTTCCTGTCGGGGATGCTCGGCCTCGGGGTGGCCCTCGTCGCCGTTCCGGTGCTCGCGTTGTTCGGTTTCGACCTGAAGGACGAGCTGGCGGTCAAGGGCCCTGCCGAGGCGATCGTGGCCACGGGATATCCCACGCTGTCGAAGCTGATGGGCGACTACCGCGAGGTCGGAGGGCGGCTGCTGGCGTGCCCGCCGGGCATTGCCAAGCGGGGCATCGACCGCGACACGCTCGTCGACAACGCAGAGGGGGTCGCCGCCGGGCGCTTCATCCTCGAGATGAGCTCGGCGTCCCACGTCCTCGTTTACTAGCCGAGATGCGCAACAGGGAACGCTCCAATCTCCTGTGATGCGACTCCCGATGCGTCCTCGCGTGGGGCCGCGGCACGACGGGTGCGCCGCGGGTCCCGGGTGTCCGTCGCCGCCCTGACGGCCGCCCCCTGTCATCTCGCATGTCCACCATCGCTCGTTCGGAGGAATGTCTCGTGTCCACCACCCTGTATGCCGAGGAAGCGGCGGCCACCGCATCGCAGGTGCGCCTGCGCGGCTTCCACCCCGGCTGGTATGGAGCCGTCATGGGGACGGCCATCGTCGGGGTCATCGCCTACCAGAACCCGGGGCAGCTCGCCGGCCTGGGCGATCTCGGCCGGGCCTTCGGCGTCGCCATGGTCGCGCTTTCGGCCGTGCTCGCCGTCCTGCTCGGGATCCCGTACGTCGCGCGCTGGATCGGGCACCCCGACGCGGCCCGCCAGGACCTGGCCAACCCGGTGGCCGGTGCCCTCTACGGCACCTTCCCCGGCGGCATCCTGGTGCTGGCGGTGGGGATCGCGACCGTGGGGCCGTCGATCGGCGCGGCCGGAGACGTCACCCTGACCGTCGGCGTGCTGGCGGCCATCGGGCTCGTGCTCGCCTTTGCCGTCAGCGTGCTGTTCGCCCACCTGTTGTTCGTGACGCATCCGGTCGGACCGGAGGTCTCCAACGGGGCCTGGTTCATCCCGCCGGTCGTCAACATCGTGGTGCCACTGGCGCTGCTGCCCCTGGTGCCGCACGTGGCCCCGTCGGACGCCGCGCTGCTGATCTTCGCCTCCTACGCCTTCTGGGGCATGGGCTTCGTGCTCTTCGTGCTGGTCGCGTCGCTGCTGTATGACCGGCTGATCTTCCACCCCCTGCCCGCCGCGCCACTCGCGCCGTCGCTGTGGATCGGCCTGGGGCCGATCGGGGTGGGCAGCCTCGCCCTGCTGCGCATCGCGCAGGCCGGGACCCCGCTGTGGGGCACGGCCGCGCCGGTGATCGGGGTGCTCTCGTCGCTCATTGCGGCGGCGCTTTGGGGCTTCGGCCTGTGGTGGCTGGCCTCGGCGATCCTGCTGCTGGTCGCGTACCTGCGGCGCGGGGAGCTGCCCTACGGCCTGGGCTGGTGGGCTTTCACGTTCCCGCTCGGGGCGTACACGGCCAGCACCCTCGCGCTGGCGCGCAGCTGGCACGTGGGCCTGCTGGAATCCGCGGCGGTGGCGCTGTTCGTGCTGCTGCTCGGCTTCTGGCTGGTGGTCAGCGCAGGCACGCTGCGGGCGATGGCCAGCGGCGAGGTGTGGCGGCGGTAGCGGAGCGCCGGAGCGAGGCGGTGGTCAGTGGAGACGTTCCACCCGGTCGACCAGCTCCCCTCGGGCACACGTGAGCGCGGCCGTGTCCACGTCCGTGATGTCGGTCACCATCGGCCGCAGGCCGAGCGTCGCGAGGCGGTCGTAGGCGCCCTGGCCCATGCCGCCCGCGATCATGACCGCGCAGTCGGCGATCGTCTGCGCCATCTGGTCGTGCCGCGACTGCGCGGCAGGGTCCGTGCCGTGCGGGCCGGTTCCGGCGTGCTCCTCCGCCTGCATGCCCGCGAGATGCGGCGAGACCTTCTGCCGCAGCTCCCGTCCGACGATCACGTTGTTCTCGACCGTCAGGACGGCGTAGTACGGCGCCCGACCGAAATGGCGGCTGACCGTGCGGCCGTCCTCCGTGACGATGGCGATCTTCATCGAACCCTCAGTTCCTCCGATGGGTGCCAGGACCGGCGTCCCCCATGTAGCCGCCACCGCGGGGCGGCGTCGCAGGGCCATCCGTCCCGTTTCCGCGGGCAGTCTGCCGGCCAGGTTCCCCCGGCCGGCCGGTCGCGACGAGTCGGTCGACGCCCGGTGGCCGTTGCGCTCCGGACAGGTCGTGCGGCCAGGGATGAGCCGCTCGGCCCCCGGCTGCGGGCCTTCTGCGCCTGTGGCTCCACACCGTCAGTTGACACACTTCCTGCTGAGATGTCTGATCGCGCGATCCGTCCGGTCTCCCGTTGCCCGTCCCGCCAGGAGGTGCGCCGTGTCCGCTGAGCTGCCCGTGCTGCCGGACCTGCGGATGGAGCTGCCGGCGCCCGACGTCGAGGCGCCCCTCGGGGCCGCGGCGCTGCTGGCCGACGGCACGCGGGCCGGCATCCTGGCGATCCTGCGCGACGGGCCGCACTGCGTGTGCGAGATGGCGGCCGCCCTCGGCGAGCGACAGAACAACGTGAGCAACCACCTGGCCCGCCTGCGCGACGCCGGCCTGGTGCAGGCCAGCCGGGTGAGCGGCGACTCGCGCCGCGTCTACTACGAGCGCGACGAGGCGGCCTGTGCGGCCGCGCTCGCCGCCCTGCGCGCGCTCCTGGAGGTTCCCGCGTGACCACGCTCTCGCTCGCCCGCGGCCGGCGACCCCCGCTGTCGGTGATCGTCACCGTCGGGGTGATCGCCTGGCTCATCGCCTGGTTCGCGGAGTCGCCGCTGGCGGACTGGTTCAGCTACGACCTGCTCCGACTGGAGCGCGGCTCGCACCTGGGTGGCGCGGTGGACTTCTTCCTGGCCGACGTGCCTAAGGTCTTCCTGCTCCTGCTCGGCATCGTCACCGTGGTGACCCTGATCCGGAGCTTCTTCCCGCCCGAGCGGGTGCGCGCCGCGCTGGCGGGGCGGGGCACGTTCGCCGGCAGCGTGGCGTCGGCCGCGTTCGGGATCGTCACGCCCTTCTGCTCGTGCTCGGCGGTGCCGCTCTTCATCGGGTTCGTGGAGGCCGGGATCCCGCTCGGGGTGACGTTCGCGTTCCTGATCAGCTCGCCGATGGTCAACGAGGTCGCGCTGGTCCTGCTGTGGGGACTGTTCGGCCCCGAGATCGCCCTGGTCTACGTGGCGGCCGGGCTGACCGTCGCGATCGTGGGCGGGCTCCTCATCGGCGCGCTGCACCTGGAGCGCTACGTCGAGCCGTACGTCTGGGAGCTGCAGGGGACGGGCGGGCAGATGGCCGAGGTGAAGGTGACCTGGGCCGACCGGATCACCGACGCCTGGCGCTACACCGTGGACCTGGTCCGGCGCATCACGCCCTACCTGCTGATCGGGATCGGGATCGGCGCGCTCATCCACGGGTACGCCCCCACCGAACTCGTGGCGGCCATCGGCGGCCGCTCGAACCCGTTTGCGGTGCCGATCGTGGTGCTCATCGCGCTCCCGCTCTACTCGAACGCGGCGGGCACCATCCCGATCGTGCAGGCGCTGTTGGGCAAGGGCATGCCGCTCGGCACGACCCTCGCCTTCATGATGGCGATCACCGCCATCAGCCTGCCCGAGTTCATCATCCTGCGCAAGGTCATCAAGCCGCAGCTCATCGCGATCTTCGCGGGCGTGGTGACGATCGGGATCCTCTGCATCGGCTACCTGTTCAACGCGATCATCGCCTGAAAGCCGGCCGCCTCCCCGCGCCGGCGCCCGCCCTCACCGAGAAGGAGTCCAGACGCATGAAGAAGATCGAGGTCCTGGGTCCCGGCTGCCCCAACTGCCAGCGCCTGGAGGCCAACGCCCGGCAGGCCGTGGCGATGGCCGGCATCGAGGCTGAGATCGTCAAGGTGACCGACTACCGGACCATCGCCGCCTACGGGGTGATGAGCACTCCCGGGCTGGTGATCGACGGCAGGGTGGTCAGCTACGGCCGGATCCCCTCGCCCGGCGACATCGCGGAGTGGCTCTTCGCGTAGGCGCGAGCGAAAGCCGGCGAGCGGCCGGCACCCGGCGAGTGGCCGGGAGCCGGCCTGCCGATGCTCAGCCGTCCTCGTGCAGGAAGACGGGCAGGACCGGCAGCCCGGGCCGCTCGGCCATCCCGGGCGCGCGCGGCGGCACCACGTGCGCCACGCGCTCGGGAACGTGCCGGTCGGGGCTGATCAGCCGGTCGGCGGCCCCCGGGACCAGCGCACGCACCACCGCCACCTCGTCGCAGGCGTTGCGCTTCGGGCAGCTCGCGCAGTCGCCCCACACCTTGTGGTAGAGGACGGCCCGGTCGATCGCCACGAACCCGTTCCGCGCGAACCACCCGGGGATGCGGGTGAGCGCGAACAGGTTGGTGACCCCGAACCTGGTGGCCTCCGCCGCGACGGCGTCCACCAGGCGTGCTCCGTGCCCGTGCCCCTCGGCCTCCGGCGCGACCGCGAGCGAGCGGACCTCGCCGAGGTCGTGCCACCAGATGCGAAGCGCGGCACAGCCCACCACCTGCCCGCCGTCCACCGCCACCCAGAAGTCGCGGATCCGCTCGTAGATGTCCGTGAGCGGGCGCGGCAGCAGGAGATCCCTGCCCGAGTAACGGTGGATCAGCGCGTGGATGGCGGGTGCGTCGGACGGACGCGCTCGGCGGATCATGGGGCGCTCATGATGGGGCCACGCCTACGGGCGGGCAACCTCGGCCGAGACCACGCTCGCCGGCAGCGTGTCCACCAGCGGGCTGGTCCACGCCCAGGCACTGCCCTGCCGTGCGGCTTCGGTCCGCAGCGGGAGCCCGAAGATCCTGATGAACCCCACCGCGCTGGCGTGGTCGAACGCGTCGTCGGCATCGTAGGTGGCCAGCGCGCGGTCGTAGAGCGACAGGTCGCTGCGACGTCCCACGACCGCGAGCGAGCCATGGTCCAGGCGCACCCGGACCTCTCCGGAGACGACCCGCTGGGAGGACCGCACGTAGTCGCGCAGGTCGCGGTGCAGCGCGTTGAACCAGAGGCCGTCGTAGGTGGCCTGCGCCAGCTCGTCGCTCACCAGCCGGTTGAAGCGCAGCTGCTCCTTCGACAGCGTGAGCCCCTCGAGCGCGCGGTGGGCGGCGAACAGCACGACGGCGGCGGGCGATTCGTAGATCTCCCGGCTCTTGATGCCGATCAGGCGGTCCTCGACGTGGTCGATCCGGCCCACGCCGTGGGCCCCCGCCAGCGCGCCCAGCTGGTCGACCAGCTCGACCGCCGACAGGCGCACGCCGTCCAGGCTCACCGGGATGCCGCCCTCGAAGCCGATGGTGACCTCGGCCGGGACCACCGGCGCCTTGCCGGGGTCCACCGTCCAGGCGTACACGTCGGCGGGCGGTGCCGTCCACGGATCCTCCAGGACGCCCGTCTCGATCGAGCGGCCCCAGATGTTCTGGTCGATCGAGTACGGCGAGGCCTTCGTGATCGGTACCTCGATCCCGCGGGCCTGCGCGTACTCGATCTCCTGGTCGCGCGACAGCCCCATCCCGATGCGCATGGGGGCGATCACCTCGAGGGAGGGATCGAGGGCGTGCACGGCGACATCGAAGCGGACCTGGTCGTTCCCCTTGCCCGTGCAGCCGTGGGCGACCGCGTCGGCTCCCTCCCGCTGCGCGACCTCGACCAGGAGCTGGGCGATCAGCGGCCGGGCCAGCGCCGTGGCCAGCGGGTACACGCCCTGGTAGAGCGCGTTCGCCTGCATCGAGGGGAAGCAGTAGTCGACCACGAAGCGTTCGCGGGCGTCGAGCACGTAGGCGCGGGACGCGCCCGCGCTGATCGCCCGGCGCTGCACGCCCTCCCGGAGCGAGCCTCCGCCGACGGCGACGGGGAGGGTGACGACGTCGGCGTCCATCGTCTCCCGGAGCCAGGCGACGGCGACCGAGGTGTCGAGGCCGCCGGAGTAGGCGAGGATGACCTTGCGCATGAGGCTGCTCCTTGGGTGATGCGGGACGCGGATCGTGGTGACGAACGGATGGCCCTGGTTCGGGCGGCGCGGGTCGGCGCGGGCGGAACGGCCGCCTCGCCGGAGGAGGGTGCAGGACCCCTAGCCGGACGACTCCGGCGGGAGGCCCTGCAGGCGACGGAAGCGGGCACGCCAGCGCTCCAGCCGGGCTTCGTCGGCGAACAGCACGAGGACGGTGTCGTCGCCCGCGAGGGTGCCCTCCTGCTCCTGCAGGCTCGACTCGTCGATGGCCCGGGCGAGTGCCTGCGCACTGCCCACCTCACCGCGGAGGACGAGGATGAGCCCGCTGCGGCCCACCGTGACCGGGCTCGACTCGAGCACCCGGAGGAGGCGTTCGTCCGCGGCCAGGACGTCGCGCCCCGGGGACTGGCGGGCGAGCGCCTCGGGGGCGACGTAGACGTGGGCGGCGGCGCGCGGGGCCTTGACCAGCCCGAGCTCGGCGACGTCGCGCGAGACGGTCGCCTGGGTCACGATGAACCCGCGGGTGGAGAGCAGCCCAACCAGTTCCTCCTGGCTGTGGACGGGAACCTGCGCGATCAGCTCGAGGATCAGCCGCTGGCGCACACGCTTGGCGGCGGGGCTCAGCACCGACATGCCTGCCTCCTCACGCTGCCACGATCCGCGTCCCGAGGTCCGCGTCCTCGAGCACGCGCCGCACGACGTCCGGGCCCGATCCATCGGCGATGACCGCGGAGGCGCCGGGGACGGCCGCGATCCCGCTCAGTGCCGCCCGCACCTTGGGGATCATCCCGCCCCCGATCACGCCGTCGGCGATCAGGCGCTCGGCCTGGTCGGCGCCGGTCCGGGCGATGCGGGAGCCGTCGGCGGCGCGGATCCCGTCGACGTCGGTGAGCAGCACCAGGCGTGTGGCACCGAGCCCGCGCGCGAGCCCGGCGGCGGCGTCGTCGGCGTTCACGTTGCACACGGCGCCCTGCTCGTCGAGCGCCAGCGGCGCGATCACCGGCACGTGCCCGGCGGCCAGGAGCGTGTCGATGATCCCGGCGCGGACGCCGGCGGCGGTGGCCACGAGCCCCTTGCCGGGCACGCGGCGGCCGGTGAGGAGTCCGCCGTCGACGCCGGACAGACCCACCGCGTCGCAGCCGCGGGCGCGAAGCGCGGCCACCAGCTCGACGTGCAGGGCGCCGCGCAGGACGGCCGAGGTCACCTCCAGCGAAGCCTCGTCCGTGACCCGCAGGCCATCCTCGAAGCGCGTCGGCACGCCCAGCCGCTCGAGCCAGGACGTCACACGGGCACCGCCCCCGTGCACCACGACGAGGGGCCGGGAGCGTGCCAGCTCGGCGAGCTGGTCCAGCATGGGCTTGGAACCGATCCCGTTCATCGATCCAGCGGCGGGGTCAGAGCGGCTCGAGCGCGCCGAACACCGCGCCCTGCGGGTCGCGCACCACGGCGAAGCGGCAGTAGCCCGGGACGGTGCAGGTGTCCATCAGCACCCGGCCGCCGAGGCGTTTGACCTTGGCGACCGCCTTGGCGCAGTCCGCGACGTTCCAATAGGTCACCCAGCAC
>DAIDTV010000021.1 GCA_027457005.1 Chloroflexota bacterium | reverse complement strand
TTCCGGAATCGAGCCCGGTGACGTTGACCGTGACGAAGAGTGTCGCCGGGTCGATGACGTCGAGGGCGGAGCTGGTGCCGCCCAGCGTGACCAGCACGTCCGGCACAGCCAGGATGTACGTGCGGTTGGGCTGCGCTCCGCTCAGCACGACGCCGGCGCCGAAGCTCCGCGACCCGGTCTCGACCGTCAGCCGGACGCGGACCTGCACCCTGGTCGCCCCCAGCACGGCCACGCCCTTCGGAGGCTGGAGAGCCACCGAGGTCACCAGGTCCGAGCTCCTGCCCGTCACGGAGATGGGCGCGGTCGGGACGCCGTCGAGCGCGCCGATCGCGGTCGCCGGGCCGCTGACGGTCACGGCAAGCGGCGTCACCGTGACGTCCCGGACGGTGTAGCCGGTCGCGAGTTGACCCGTCACGTTCGGCACGATCGGCACGGTCCGGTTCACCTGCTGCTCTCCGACCGCAATCGTCACGTGCGCGGTGGACGGGTCGATCTCCACCGGCGAGATGACGGCGCCGCGGCCGTCGACCGCGACCAGGTCCACGTTGGCGTCCACGTTGGTCCCGCTCGGGTCGATCGCGACCCGCGCTTCTGCCGCGACGACCTGGGACACCAGCGAACTGGCGCCCCGCACCGTGACGGCGGTGGGGCTGACCGTCGCCTGGCCGGCTGTGAGCCCTGCGGGGACGGTCCCGCGCTCGACCTGGACGGGCACCTGCTCGCTGATGACGGGGTCGAGGCGGGCCACCACCGTGGCCGGCTCCCAGCTGACGATCTGGATCCGCTGGTCACGCGCCACGACCCGCACCGGGACGCTGACCGGGGCGCCGCCCGGCTGCGTCCCCACCCCGGCCAGGTCGGCGGTGGCGACGAAGGATGCGCTCGTCACCTGGGCGGCGACGTCGATCGGCGCGATGTACTGGACCGAGGTGACATAGCCGAGGCTGCCCAGCAGGAACGTGCCCGCCGGCTGGTCGATCGCGTCGATCGTGACCGGGCCCGTCCAGGTGCGCGCGTTCTGCGAGATCACCAGCCCGAGGTACAGGACCACCGCCAGGGCGATGGCTCCGAGACGCAGGGGCCAGTTGCGGACGAGGATGTGGAGGAACCGGCGAGCCGTCACGGGCGGTCGGCCCGCCCCGCTGCCGCGGCTCCCGCCGCCCCGGGTTTCTGCCCTCCCCGGCCGGTCCGACGCCGGATCCCGTAGTGCGGCCAGGGGCGGCCGGGGCGGTGGAGGCGCGGCCAGTGGTCGCCGGGGCTCACGGGGACCTCGGCCTGCAGCGAGGAAGCGAGGCGGAGCAGGGTGGCGAGCGCCACCCGCAGCTGCTCCTCGTCCAGGTTCCGCACGATCCGGCCGCGCTCGACGAGGCTGATGGCCCCGGTCTCCTCGCTCACCACGACCACGAGGGCGTCCGTCTCCTCCGTGATGCCGAACGCGGCCCGATGCCGGGTCCCGTAGCGCTCGGTTCCCGGGGAGACCTCGGCGAGGGGCAGCACCGTGCCCGCCGCCAGGATGCGCCCCCCGCGCACGATCACCGCGCCGTCGTGGAGAGGCGAGCGCGGCATGAAGATGGTCCGCAACAGCTCCGCCGACAGGTCGGCGTGCATCATTACCCCGCTCTCGGCAAAGTCCTCCAGCCCGGTCTCGCGCTCCAGGACGATCAGGGCGCCGTGCCGGTCGGCGGCGAATCCGCTGGAGGCGTGCGCGATCTCCGCCGCGATGTGGTCGATGGCCCCCTGCTGGCCGGCCGCGAGCAGCCAGCCGAGCGATCCCACGTGGCCCAGCCGCTCGAGCGCCCTGCGCAGCTCGGGCTGGAAGACCACCACGAGGGCGAACAGCCCGACCACCGCGCCCGCCTGCAGGATCTGCGACAGGAGCTGGAGCCCCAGCAGCTGGGCGACTACGTACACGCCGTACAGGACGGTGACGCCGATCACGAGGCGAACCGCCCGGGTATCCCGGATCAGGCTGAACAGGCCGTAGATCAGCAGCGCCGTGAGCCCGATATCGATGAAGGTCGTCGGCTTCGGCTGGATCCCCGAGAACAGGTCCACGAGTTGCGACATCGGGCGCTAGTGTAGCAGTGGGCCCCCGGCGGCCGACCTCGCGCGATCGGCCGGGGACCGTTCAGGGCAGCCCTGCCGGGGGCGTTGCGCCGCGCCGGAAGGCCTCGACCCTGGCCAGCCCGTCGCTGTCGCCATCGAGGGTGAGCAGGCGCTCGAGGAGGTCGAGCGTGTCGGCCGCCCGCTCGGCGTGGCCGGTGGCCACGTGGATCCGGGCCAGCTCGAGGTGCACCCCCGTGTCGCCGGGGGCGCCGGCGAGGGCCCGGAGGCACTCGTCGACCGCGCTCCGGGAGGCGCCCATCGACAGGCACGCCTCCGCGGCTTCGACGTACCGCGCCGCCGCACCGCGGGGATCGCCGGCTGCCGCCCGCTCGTCCGCCGCCGCGAACGCCGCCTCGGGATCGGGGCGGGCCGGTGGTGCCTCCGTCGCTGGCCCCGCGTCCCCGGGCGGGGCGTCGGGCAAGGGCTCCCCCTCCATCGGGAGCAGCTCCGCGGCGGGCCCCGCCTCCACGGGGAGCGGCTCCGCTGCGGGCTCCGCCTCCACGGGGAGCGGCTCCGCTGCGGGCCCAGCCTCCTCGACTGGCACCCCCGTCCCGGCCTGCGCCCCTGTCTCTGGCGACTCGTCCGATCCCGCCGGCGTCGGGGCCGCGGGAGACGCGACCTGCGCCGCGTGCGATCCGGCACCCCGGCCGGGTCCGGGCTCCGGGGACGGTGAGCCCAGCGCGGCATTCCGGGCTACAGCCAGCTCCCCGGCTCGCCGCCTCCGCGCGTCGGTGGGACGGAGGTCCCGGGCCCGGACCGCCGCCGCGTACCCGGCGTCCACGTTGTCCGCCGCGACGAGCGCATCGGCCAGGCGATCGAGCAACGCGGCGGCTTCATCGTGCTGTGCGGCCGCCTCGTGGACCCGGGCGGCGACCTCGAGGACCGACGGATCGGCCGGAGCGCGCTGGAGCGCCATGCGGCTCGAGGCGAGGGCGTCGTCGGTTCGTCCGAGCAGGAGCAGCGCGTCGGCCATGCCGACGTGGGGCAGGGGCCGGTCGGGCGCGATCGCGGCCGCAGCGCGGTACTGCACCAGCGCGTCGTCCAGCCTGCCGCGGAGCGCGGCAACGTGCCCGGCCCTCAGTGCCTCCTTGTACCGCTCGAAGACGGGGTCCGCCATGCGCGCAGCGTGACACACGCCGACGGGCGTTGCACGCCGGCCGCGGCCGCCCGGGAGGACCGCGGCGGATTCGTCAGCGACGGGGCCGCTCCACCGGTCTCCTCTCGCGCGCCGAGGGAGAGGGTTGGCAGGTGGGTCGTGCCGGGCGGGCGGAGCGGAAAGCCCGGCCGCCCCCTGGCAGGACCTCCCGCTTTCGACTAGCGCTTCGTGTACTGCGGCGCCTTGCGCGCGCGCTTGAGGCCGTACTTCTTGCGCTCCTTCATCCGCGGATCGCGGGAGAGAAGCCCGGCCTGCCGAAGCGGGAGGCGGGTCGCCTCCGGGTCGGACTGCAGCAGCGCCCGGGCGATCCCGTGGCGGATCGCCCCGGCCTGCCCCTGGTAGCCGCCGCCGTCGACCTTCACCATCGCGTTGTACCGACCCTCGGTCCCGGTGACCCGGAACGGGATCAGGATCTCGGACTGGTTGATCGCGTTGCCGAAGTGCTCGTCGAGGCTGCGGCCGTTGACGACCACCTCGCCCTCACCGGGGATCAGCCGGACGCGGGCGACGCTGGTCTTGCGACGACCGGTCCCGTAGTAGAAGGCGGCGTTGTTGGTCATGCTGTCCTGGTCTCCGTTCAGGCGAGCGGCTCGGGCCGCTGCGCCTGGTGTGGGTGCTCGGCGCCCGCATACACCTTGAGCTTCCGCAGCTGCTGCGCGCCCAGGCGATTGCGGGGCAGCATCCCCTTCACGGCGCGGCGGATCACTTCCTCGGGGCGGCGGTCCAGCAGTTCGCCCAGGGTTTCCTGGCGCAGCCCGTTGGGATAGCCGCTGTGGCGCGAGTACACCTTGGACTCTCGCTTGCCCCGGGTCACGCCAATGCGGGACGCGTTGACCACGATCACGTGATCGCCGCTGTCGAGGTGGGTGGCGTAGGTCGGCTTGTGCTTGCCCTCGAGGACGCGCGCCACGCGCGACGCCAGGCGGCCGAGCGTCTGGTCGGTCGCGTCGACCACGAACCAGTGGCGCTCGATCCCCTCCTCGCTAGGCGTATACGTCTTCGTCGTCATCCTTCTCCGTCCGTCGAGCCGGCCCGTCGTACACGACGCGCCGGAGGCACAGCCCGTGTGGCGGCGCCACCGCCCCGTGGAAGGCTCGGCCGCCTGGCCCGAGGGCCCGGGCGATCTCGCCACCGGCGATCTCCCCGCGTCCCGCGCGGAGGAGCGCCGCCACGACGCTTCGCACCATCTGGCGCAGGAACGCGTCCGCGGCGACGTCGATCGTCACCTGGTGCCCGGTCCTGCGGATCCGGATCCAGTGGATGGTCCGGATCGGTTGTCGGTCCACCGCGCCGAAGGCCGAGAAGTCGTACCGGCCCACCAGGGCCGACGCCGCCTCGGACATCGCCGCGACGTCCAGCGGGTCCCGCACCCCGAGCGCGTAGCGCTCGCGGAGCGGGCTGCGCGGCCCGTTCCAGACGGTGTAGCGGTACTCCCGATACCGCGCCGCGTAGCGGGGATGGAAGCCCGGAGTCGCCCGGCGCAGGCCGCGGACCCCGATGTCGGCCGGAAGGATCGCCGCGAGCGCCCGCTCGAGCTCTCCCGCCGGGAGGCGCCCCGGGTAGGTGAACGAGATCACCTGCCCCGATGCGTGGACCCCGGCATCGGTCCGGCCGGCTGCCACCACGCGCACCCTGCGTCCATCGCCGAGCTGCGCGAGGGCTGCCTCCAGCTCTCCCTGGACGGTCCGCCGGCCAGGCTGGGCCTGGAACCCGTCGAAGTCCGTCCCGTCGTATTCGACCCGTGCGCGGTACTGCACGGGGCCGCCCTCTCGGGCGGACCTTGGACCGGCCTCGCGGCCGGCCATCCTCATCGGCGCCTCAGACCAGTTCGATCTGGACGATCGGCGCGGCGTCCCCGGCCCGCTGGCCGAGCCGGACGATCCGCGTGAAGCCCGACGTCCGGTCGGCGTACTTCGGCGCGATCTCGTTGAACAGCTTGTCGACGACGAGCGGCTCGTCGGGGAGTGCCGCGATCACCCGTCGCCGCGAGTCCAGCGAACCCTCGCGGGCGAGCGTGATGACGTGATCGACCTGCCCGCGGATCTCCTTGGCCTTGGCCTCGGTGGTGCGGACCTGCTCGTAGCGAAGGATCGAGACGACCAGGTTCCGGTACAGCGCCAGGCGCGGTCCCTGCTTGCGGCCGAGCTTCCGACCATCCACGCGGTGAGCCACCGATCAGGCCTCCGTGTCGGACGGCGCGATGTCGTCGCCGTCGTCGGTCTCGAGCTCGTCGAGCGACTCCTCGTCCTCGGGAAGCTCGTCGTCGGCCCCGGCCACCTCGCCGTCGCCCGACTCGTCGCCAGGCAGGGTGAATCCGCGCATGCGGAGCCGTTCCTTCATCTCGTCGAGCGACTTCTTGCCGAAGTTCCGCATGCGCAGGAGGTCGTCGTCGGACAGCTGGAGCAGCTGTCCCACCTTGACGATGTTGTTGCGCTTCAGCGAGTTGTAGGCCCGCATCGGCAGATCGAGCTCCTCGATCGGCATTTCCAGCATGTTGGCCGGGAGGAGCGGGGTCGAGATGCCACCGGTGGCACCCGCACCCACCTGCTTGCCGGTGGTGGTGAACAGGCTGAAGTGCCGCACCAGGATGTCCGCGGCGCGGGAGAGCGATTCCTCCGGGGAGATGGATCCGTCGGTCTCGATCTCGAGGGTGAGCTTGTCGTAGTTGGTCATCTGGCCGACGCGCACCGGGTCGACCGTGTAGTTCACCTTCTTGACGGGCGAGAAGATCGCGTCCACCGGGATCACGCCGATGGGCAGCGGTTCCGTCCGCTCCGCGCCGAGGTACCCGATCCCGGACTCCACGGTGAGGTCCATCTCGACCGTCACGTCGCCCGAGTCGAGCGTCATGAGGTGCAGCTCGGGGTTGATGATCTCGACCTCGGCGGAGGGCGTGATGTCCGCCGCGCTGACCTCACCCGCGCCGGCCTTCATGAGCTTCAGCTGGACCGGGTGGTCCGGTGAATAGGTCTTGAGGCGAAGCTTCTTGACGTTCAGCACGATCTGCGTGACGTCTTCCTTGACGCCCGGGATGGTGCTGAACTCGTGATAGACGTCGCGGATCTGGATCGCGGTGACCGCGGCGCCCTCGAGCGACGAGAGCAGCACGCGGCGCAGCGCGTTGCCGAGCGTGACGCCATAGCCCGCCGGCAGCGGGCCGGCCTCGAACTTGGCATAGGACGACCCCAGCTGCTCGATGGACTCGATCTGGGGTGTCTCCAGTTGCATCATGGACGGCGACCTACCTCGAGTAGTACTCGACCACGAGCTGCTCGTTGAGTTCGAGCGGCATCTGGTCGCGGCGCGGAAGGGCAGTGACGGAACCGCTCAGCCGCTCGGGGTCCACGGTCACCCACTCCGGCCGGGGCGCCGCCCCCATCTGGGAGCGGGCGTTCTTGAACAGGTCCATGGAGCGGCTGCCGTCGCGCACCTCGACCCGGTCACCGGGCCGCAGCTGGTACGACGCGATGTCGGTCGGGACGCCGTTCACGGCGAAGTGCCCGTGGTTGACGAGCTGGCGTGCCATGGGCCGGCTGTTCGCGAAGCCCATGCGGTACACGACGTTGTCCAGCCGCAGCTCCAGCAGCCGCAGCAGGTTCTCGCCGGTGACGCCCGGCCGGGAGCGGGCCAGGACGAAGTAGTCCTTGAACTGCCGCTCCATCACCGAGTACACCCGGCGGAACTTCTGCTTCTCCCGGAGGTGCGTCCCGAAGTCGGACATCTTGCGGCGGCGCACCCCGTGCTGCCCGGGCGGGCTGGGACGGCGCTCCACCGCGCACTTCTTGGTGTAGCAGCGGGTGCCCTTCAGGAAGAGCTTGCTGCCCTCCCGGCGGCAGAGCCGGCAGACTGGGTCGTGGTAACGGGCCATCCGATCGCGCTCCTGCTCAGACGCGGCGCCGCTTGGGCGGGCGGCATCCGTTGTGCGGGATCGGCGTGACGTCGGTGATGGCCGTGACCTCCAGCCCGGCGGCCTGAAGCGAGCGGATCGCCTGCTCGCGACCGGCGCCGGGGCCCTTGACGAAGACCTCGACCTGGCGCATGCCGTGCTCCATGGCGCGCCGCGCCGCGCCGTCAGCGCTGAGCGCCGCGGCGTACGGGGTGCTCTTGCGGGAGCCCTTGAACCCCGCCAGGCCCGCGCTGCCCCACGCGACCGTCGCGCCCGAGGGATCGGTGATCGTGACGATCGTGTTGTTGAACGAGGCCTGGATGTGGGCGTGCCCCGACGGCACGTTCTTGCGTTCGCGCCGTCGTGTCTTCGTGGCGCGCTTTCGATCCGCCATGCGTGGGTCTACCTGCTCCTGCTACTTCTTGCGACGGACGCCGACGGTCTTCTTGGGACCGCGTCGCTGCCGGGCGTTGGTCTTGGTCCGCTGGCCGCGGACGGGGAGGTTGCGGCGGTGCCGCAGGCCCCGGTACGAGCCGATCTCCTGGAGCCGCTTGATGTTGAGCGCGACCTCGCGTCGGAGATCGCCCTCCACCTTGTAGCGGCGGTCGATGATGTCGCGGAGCCGGTTGACCTGCTCCTCGGTCAGGTCGCGGACCCGCGTGTCGGGGTTGACGTTGGCCTGAGTGAGGATCGTCTGACTGGTGGGCAGGCCGATCCCGTAGACGTAGGTCAGGGCCACCTCGACGCGCTTCTCGCGCGGGAGATCGATACCGGAGATGCGTGCCATGCTGCTCCTAACCCTGGCGCTGCTTGTGCTTGGGGTTGCTGCACAGGACCATCACCGTGCCGTGCCGGCGGATGATCTTGCATCGCTCGCAGCGCGTCTTGACGGACGCTCGGACCTTCACCGTTGTCTTACCTGCCTACTTCAGTCGATACGTGATGCGGCCACGCGAGAGGTCGTACGGCGACAACTCGACGCGCACCCGGTCGCCCGGGAGGATGCGGATGAAGTTCATCCGCAACTTGCCGCTGATGTGGGCGAGGACGCGATGCCCGTTCTCGAGCTCGACCGCGAACATCGTGTTGGGCAGCGGCTCGATGACCGTGCCCTCCACCTCGATGGCGTCCTTCTTAGCCACAGGCGACCGTCATTCCCCTCATCAGTGTGATCGGCGGGCACCACGTCACGCGGACGTGGCACACGAACGCTGAGTGTATCAGACGCCTGCCTCCCCCGACAAACGCTCGCCGCGATCGTTCACGGTGAGGATCTCCGTCCCCTCCGCCAGGATCGCGATCGTGTGCTCCCAGTGCGCGGCCAGGCTTCCGTCGGCTGTCGCCACCGTCCACCCATCGTCGCGCACCCGGACCTCCGGGCCACCCAGCGTGAACATCGGCTCGATGGCCAGGCACATGCCCGGCTCGAGCTTCCGCCCGCGTCCCGCCCCGCGGAAGTTTGGGACGAAGGGCTCCTCGTGCATCTCGGAGCCGATACCGTGGCCCCCGTAGTCGCGGAGCACGCCGTACCCGTGTTCGAGGGCAACGGCCTCCACGGCCGCCGCGATGTCCCCGATGGTGTTGCCGGCACGCGCGGCCGCGATCCCCGCGAACATGCCCCGGCGCGTCTCGTCGACGAGCTCGCGGACGCGGACAGGCGCGTCACCCACGATGAACGTGCGCGCGGCGTCGCCGTGCCAGCCCTCGACGATGGCGCCCGCGTCGATCGACACGACCTGGCCCGCCTCGATGCGACGGCGCCCCGGGATTCCGTGGACCACCTCGTCGTCGATCGAGACGCAGATCGAGTGGCGGTAGGGACCGCCCGCACCGGCCACCCCGATGAACGAGGGAATGCCGCCGCTCCGGCGGATCATCTCCTCGGCGATGCGATCCAGGTCCCCGGTGGTGATCCCGGGCCGGATCTCGTCGCCGACCCGGTCGAGCACGTCCGCGACCAGGCGGCCCGCGCGACGCATCAGCTCGACCTGGCGCCGCGACTTGAGCGTCACGCGGCGCTCGGAGAGGATCATGCGGCCTCGCTCCGCCCCGGCCCGGCCGGATGGGCGACCGCCCGCAGGAGCGCGTCGGTCACCGCCTCGATCGGCTGTCCGCCGTCGACGGCCACCAGCACGCCCTGGGTGGTGTAGTGATCGATGACGTCGTACATCGGCGGCAGCTGCTGCTCGAGCCGCGCCCGCACCGTCTCGGGACGGTCGTCGTCACGCTGGTAAAGCTCGGAGCCGTCCACGTCGCACACGCCCGGCACGGCCGGCGGGTTGCTGACCTCGTTGTACACGTGGCCGCCCGAGCGGCAGAGCCATCGCCCCGACAGGCGGCGGACCAGCTCCTCCTCGGGAACGCCCACGTACAGCGCCGCGTCCACGCGGGCGCCCCGCCGGCCGAGAGCCAGGTCCAGCGCCTCGGCCTGCGGTCGCGTGCGGGGGAACCCGTCCAGGATCACGCCGGCGGCGGCGTCCGGTGCGTCGAGCCGCTCCTCGATCATGCGGACCACGATCGAGTCCGGCACCAGCGCGCCACGGTCCATGTAGCGCCTGGCTTCACGGCCCAGCCGCGTGTCGAGCCGCACGGCCTCCCGGAAGAGGTCACCGGACGCGACGTGCGGGAGGCCCAGGCGCTCCGAGAGGATCGCGGCCTGCGTCCCCTTGCCCGCGCCGGGCGCCCCGATCATGACGAAGACCTTCACCGTATGAATCCCTCGTAGTTCCGCATCATCAGCTGCGCCTCGACCTGCTTCATCGTCTCGACCACCACCGACACGACGATGAGGAGCGCGGTTCCGCCGAGCGCGAGTCCCCCCAGGCTCGGGAACGCCTGGGAGAGGACGAACGGCATGACCGCCACGAGCCCCAGGAAGAGCGCGCCGGCGATCGTGATCCGGAACACCACGGTCTGCAGGTAGTCGCGGGTGGGGTTGCCGGGCCGGATCCCGGGGATGAACCCTCCGTTCTTGCGCAGCTGGTCGGCCGTGTCGTCCGGCTTGAACGTGAAGGCCGTGTAGAAGTAGGTGAACCCGACGGTCAGGGCGAAGTACAGCGCCGCGTACAGCGGGCTGTGGGTGCCCAGCAGGCTCTGGATCCCCTGGGCGACGTCCGCCACCACCTTGACCTGGGAGGACTGGAAGTAGGCCGCGATCTGGACCGGGAACAGGATGATGCTGACCGCGAAGATGATCGGGATCACGCCTGCCTGGTTGACGCGCAGCGGCAGGAACGTGGACCCGCCCTGGTAGAGGCGGCGGCCGCGGACCCGGCTGGCGTACTGGACCGGGATGCGGCGCTGGCCCTCCTGGATGTAGACGATGCCGGCGATGGTGATGATGCCGACCACCGCGAGTGCGATGCCGGCTCCCCAGTCCGGCGCCTCCAGGAACTGCCCGACGGCGATGGGCACGCGGCCCACGATGCCGGCGAAGATGATGAAGCTGATCCCGTTGCCGATCCCCTTCTCGGTGATCAGCTCGCCGAGCCACATCAGGAGGATGGTCCCGGCGGTCAGGGAGATGATCTGGGTCACCGTCAGCAGGCTCGCCAGGTCGAAGCTCGTGAGCACGCCCTGGCTGTTCAGGATCGCGAGGAAGCCGTAGCCCTGGATCAGCGCGAGCGGCACGGTCAGGTACCGCGTGTACTGGTTGATCCTCTGACGCCCGTACTCGCCCTCGTGGGACAGGGCCTGCAGGCTCGGGATGACGCCCTGCATCAGGGTCATGATGATCGACGCATTGATGTAGGGGTTGACGCCCATGCCGATCACCGAGAACGACGACAGGCCGCCGCCCGAGAAGATGTCGAGCAGGCCGAGCAGCTGGTTGTTCTGGAAGAGGGTGTTCAGCGCCTCACGGTTGACGCCGGGCACCGGGACGTGCGCAAGGGCGCGCACGATGATGAGCATCCCGAGGACGAACAGGATGCGTCGCCGGATGTCCGGGGCACGGAACGCGTTGATGAGGGCGTCGAACACCGTCTACTCCGCTTCCGGGGACGCGGACCCCTGCTCCTGGTCCGGTTGCTCGTCTGATGCCGCTTCCGCCGGTGCGGCCGCTTCGACGGCCACCGGGGTGACCGGGGACGGGGCCGCGTCGGCCGCGTGGGCATCCACTCCCAGGGCGGCGAGCGGCTCGTCGGGGATCTCGATCACCTGCGCCGTGCCCCCGGCCGCCTCGATCTTGGCGGTGGCGCTCCTGGTGAACGCATCGGCGACCACGAACAGGCGGCGGTCGACGTCGCCCTGACCGAGCACCTTTACGGGCCGGCGGAGCGAGCCGAGGAGGCCGGCCGCGAGCAGCAGCTCGGGGTTGACGGCCACGGGGGCGCCCGCGGTGGGCTCTCCGAAACCGCCCGCCGCAGCAACCTCGCTGATACGGCCCACGTTGACGACCGCGTACTCGACGCGGAACCGGCGCTTGAACCCGCGCAGCTTGGGGATCCGCTGCGAGGCGGGCGTCTGGCCGCCCTCGAACCACGGCGGGATCGAGCTGCCCGTGCGGGCCTTCTGGCCCTTGGTCCCGCGGCCCGCCGTCTTGCCCTTGCCGGCGGCGATGCCGCGGCCGACGCGCGTGCGCGCGGTGTGCGAGCCCTCGGCGGGGCGCAGATCGTGAAGCTTCATGCCGGTTCCTCCTCGGCCGCCGGGGCAGGCTCGTCAGGTGCGGCCTTCGGGCCGGCTGCCTCGGGCGCGGCCGGTGCCGGCGCAGCCGGTGCCGACGCAGCCGGTGCCGACGCGGCTGCCGCCCTGGTCCGGCTCGCGGCCGTGCGGTGGTGCGCCGGGGGCTCCGGCTCCGGCGTCGCGGGGATCGACTCCACCTCGACGAGGAAGCGGATGGCGCGGACCATCCCGCGGGTGGCCGGGTTGTCCGGCACCTCGACCGTCTCGTGCAGCCGGTGCAGGCCCAGCGCGCGAACCGTGCCGCGGGTCTTCGCGGTGTAGCTGATGGGACTCTTGTGCAGGCGAACGCGCAGCTTACCGGGCATCGGCGCTGACCTCCGGGGCCGGCTGGCCGCTGATCATGCTCCGCAGCCGCACGCCGCGCTGCGCCGAGAGCTCCTCGGCGCTGTGCAGGCTGCGCAGCGCCTCGAGCGCCGCCCGGGTCACGTTGACCGGGTTGGTCGACCCCAGCGACTTCGAGAGGATGTCCCGGATCCCCGCGGACTCCACCACCGCGCGCACGGAGCCGCCGGCGATGACGCCGGTTCCCTGCGACGCCGGCTTCAGCAGCACGTTGCTCGCGCCGTAGCGGACCGTGACCTCGTGCGGAATGGTGGTGCCCACGAGGGGAACCAGGATCAGGTGCTTCTTGGCGTCCTCCACGCCCTTGCGGATCGCCTCGGGGACCTCTCCGGCCTTGCCGAGCCCGACGCCGACGTGGCCGGCGCCGTCGCCGACGACGACGACCGCGCTGAAGCTGAACCGCCGGCCGCCCTTGACTACCTTCGCGACACGGTTGATCTGGACGACGCGTTCCTCGAG
>DAIDTV010000020.1 GCA_027457005.1 Chloroflexota bacterium | reverse complement strand
GCAGGCGACCCCTTGATCGACACGACCAGGTCGACCCCCGTGAACGCGACGGTCACGGAGCGGGTCTCGGTGGTGGTCTCCTGCTGGTTGCCCGTGGCCGTGATCGTCAGCGACCACTTGCCCGGGGAGAGCTGGTAGGAGTCGGAGAACGAACCGTCCGGCGCCACCGCGATCTGCTTGGGCGCCGGCGCCGCGACGGCCGAGGGCGCGGGCGACGCGGCGGAGGGCTGCGGCCCCACCGCGCCCACGTACGTCGCCGAAACGGTGATCGAGGTGGCGTTCGTGGTGCCCTGGACCGGGATCGCGCCGTTGGTGACCGCCGCCCCGTCGTTCGGACTCGTCACGGAGAGCGTGGGAGCCTCGATGATCGGGATGGGCACGGTGATGATCAGCGTGACGGGCACGGAATCCTTCCCCGTCGAGGGGTCCGTGGCGGTGATGCTGAACTGGTTCTGGCCCTTCGTGAGGGGCACGTCCTTCTGCCAGTGACCCGAGCTGTCCGCGGTGACCCGGTACGGCTGTTGGCCGGTGCCCTGGATCGTGATGGTCGTCCCGGCGCTGCTCGTCCCCGCCAGGACCGTCTGGTCCGCGGTGCTGTCCATGGTGGTCACGCGGTCCGCCGGCTGGGTGATGGCCAGGCTGGGCGGCTGCGTGAACCGCATCAGCTGGTACGCCACGTAGCCCAGGAAGACCAGCACGATCAGCGACAGGACTACCGCGACGACGACACCGCGGGAGAACGTCAGGCCCCCCGAGGGCGCCTCCAGCGCCCGCGGCACGATGGCCACCGGCTCCGACGCCCGGGCCGCGCCGTACTCGTCCCGGTACTGGTCGAGGACCTCGTCCGGGTTCAGCCCAAGGTACAGCGCGTAGTTGCGCAGGAAGCCCTTGGTGTAGACCATGCCGGGGAGCTCGTTGTAGTCGCCACGCTCGAGGGCGGCGAGGTACCGGACGCGGATCTTGGTGTCGCGCTCGGCACGGTACAGGTCCACGCCCTTGCGCTCGCGCGCGGCCAGCAGCTGCTCGCCGAGAACCGCGCGTGCCGTGGGCGGCCGCACTCGGTCCCGGTCGGCCGGCCGTCGGCCGGGTCGGACATGGTCACGCGTGGTCATCGGCTCCAGGGCATCCTCGTTGGGCCAGGCATCGGCGGCGGGCGGGTCCATCCCTGGCGTCCCGCGGCGCATAGCATACCCCCGGGCCCCCGCCGTCTCGACGGCGCCCGACCGGCCGGCGCGGGTCCCTGCCCGCCCGGTCCGACCGGTCCGTCAGACGTCGTCCACGTCGTCGAGGCCGCGGATCCAGTTCTCCGGCCCGTACACCTGGCGCGGGACCGCCGGGTTGCGCGGATCCTGCGGCCCGATGATCCCGACCCGCTCGAGTTCGTCGATGATCCGGCTGGCGCGATTGAACCCGACCTTGAGCCGGGTCTGCAGCATGGACGTGCTGGCCTTGCCGCTGGTCACCACGAGCTCCGCGGCGCGCGGCGTCATCTCGTCCTCGGCGAGCTGCGCAAGCCACGCGAACTGGCTCCCCTCCCCCGACTCCTCGCCACCGGCCACCACGTCGGGGTCGTACTGCGGCTCGGGCGCCTGGGCGCGCCACTGGTCGGTGACCGACTGGACCTCGCGATCGCTCACGAAGACGCCCTGCAGGCGCACCGCCCGCGGCAGGTCGGCCGGCTGGTACAGCATGTCGCCGCGGCCGATCAGGTCCTCCGCGCCCGGCGCGTCGAGGACGGTCCGGCTGTCGACGTTGGACGACATCGCGAACGCGATCCGGCTGGGGACGTTGGCCTTGATGAGGCCCGTCACGACGTTGACGCTCGGCCGCTGGGTGGCAAGCACCAGGTGGATGCCGACCGCGCGCGCCTTCTGTGCGAGCTTGACGATGGGGTCCTCGACCTTCCGGCCCTCCCGCATCATCAGGTCGGCCAGCTCGTCGACCACGATCACGATGTACGGCAGCCGTTCGTGCTCCGCCACGCGAGGGCTGGCGTTGTAGGAGGCGATGTTGCGCTCGCTCTTCGCGGCCAGCGCCTTGTAGCGCTCCTCCATCTGGCGCACCGCCCAGCCGAGCGCGGCCTTGGCATCCCCGGGCTCGACGATCACGTCGGTCAGCAGGTGCGGGAGATGACGGTACGAGGCGAGCTCCACCCGCTTCAGGTCGACCAGGATCAGGCGCACCTGGTCCGGGCGGGCCCGCATCAGCAGGCTGGTGATCAGCGCGTTGACGCAGACGCTCTTGCCGGAGCCGGTGGCACCCGCGATCAGCAGGTGCGGCATGCGGGCGAGGTCCACCGCGTAGGCCTTGCCCGACACGTCGCGCCCCAGGGCGAAGGTCAGCGGGCTGACCGCCTCCGCCATGCGGGCGTCCTCCCAGAGGCCGCGGAAGCCCACCACCTCCGCGTTGTGGTTGGGGATCTCGATCCCCACCACGTCCTTGCCGGGGATGGGGGCCTCGATGCGGATCGAGCGGGCGGCCAGCGCCATGGCCAGGTCGTCGGCGAGCGCCTCCACGCGCGAGAGCTTGACGCGGGCGTCCGGCTTGACCTCGTACTGCGTGACCACGGGGCCGATGTTCTGGCCCACCACCGTCGCGGGGATCTGGAAGCTGCGCAGCTTCTCCTCGATGATCCGCCGGTTGCGGGCGTGGTCCAGCTCGGCCGCGCCGTTGGTCGGGCGCTCGGGGTCCAGCAGCGTCGCATCCGGAAGCGTCCACGGGCGGTGCTCCACGGTGGGGGGCGCGTCGTCGGCCTCCAGGAGCGCCTCGCCGGGCAGCGCGTCCCGGCCTTCCGCCGGTACCTGCCAACCCGTGCCGGGCCCGGCGGCTGCGCCATTGCCGACCCCGCCGCCCGCGCCATTGCCGGCCGCGGCGCCCGGGGCCGCCGCGATGCCGGTCGCCGGTCCGGGGCCGCCGTGCGGGACGGCGCGTTCGCCCGACCAGACCGTCTGGCTCAGGGGCGCCGGGCTGGGGACGGGCGCGGGCAGGTCCGGCTCCAGGGTCGAATCGGGTTCCCCGCCGCGGCGGGCCACGTCGCGCAGGACTCGCGCGTCGCGGGCCTCCCGCCCGTTGCGCGACGCCACCACGGGACCGCCGTTCCGGCCCGCGACCACGGGCGTCGCAAGTGCCCCGGCCACGGCGCGGCTCCCCACCACGAGGGGCCACAGCAGTCCGCGCACGGTCAGGTTCAGGAGCAGCACGATCCCCGCCAGCACGGTCCCCGAGAGCACCACGAACGCGCCGGGAGGACTGACCAGCTCGGAAAGGCCGTGCGAGAGCTGGGAGCCCAGCCAGCCGCCGCCGTTGCTCAGCGCCTGGGCCGACGTCCCGTGGCCCCAGACGAAGTGGAACAGCCCGATCCCGCCCACGAACGTCACGAGCCCGCCGAGCGCGGAGACGCCCCAGCCGGTGCCGGCGCTGGGCGCCCGCTCCACGAACGCGCCGGCGATCAGCAGCAGGATCGGCAGCAGCCAGGCGCCCTGCCCGAACGCCGGACGCAGCAGCTCGTTGACGTACTTGTTGAGGATCCCCTGCCCGGGCAGGAACAGCGCGATCAGGGTGACCGCCCCCACCACTAGCAGCACGATCCCGACCAGCGCGCGGGTCAGCTCGGGCGAGAGCCGCAGGTCGATCGACGGCCCGGAGGAGCGGCGCCGCGCGGTGCGGGTCCGGCTCCGGGTGGAGGGGGTGCGCCGACGGGTCGCCACCCCTAGACCTCCACGACGACCGGGAACACCATGGGGCGCCGCTTGGTCTGCTCGTACAGGTAGCGCGAGAGCCCGTCCTTGATCTGGGTCTTGAGCAGGGCGACCTCGCTGGTGTGCTCTTCCGGCCGCGCGATCGCATGGAGGACCCGCTTCGCCGCGGCCCCGATCACCGGGTCGGACAGGTCGTCGACGAACCCGCGCGTGACGATCTCCGGCTCGCCGATGACACGGCCCGTCTGCTTGTCGACGGTCACCACCACGAGGAACATGCCGTCGGCGGCCAGCGCGCGCCGGTCCCGGAGCACGACGTCCCCCACTTCGCCCACCGAGAGCCCGTCCACGAAGACGTACCCGGAACTGACCGGCTGCCCGCGTCGCGCGGTGCCGTCGGCCCGGAACTCCACGGGCTGGCCGTTCTCCACGATCAGGATGTTCTCCGCCGCGACTCCCACCTCGGCTGCCAGGCGACCGTGCTGGACCAGCATGCGGAACTCGCCGTGCATGGGGATGAAGTACTTCGGCCGGGTCAGGTTGAGCATCAGCTTCAGCTCTTCCTGGCTGGCGTGCCCCGAGACGTGCGCGTGGCGGATCGCATGGTAGATGACGTTCGCGCCCTGCTTGAACAGGTTGTCGATCGTGCGCGCCACGTACTCCTCGTTGCCGGGGATGGGGCTGGCGCTGACGATGACGGTGTCGCCCGGCTCGATCTCCACCCAGCGGTGGTCGCGGTTGGCCATGCGCGCGAGCCCCGCCATGGGCTCGCCCTGTGCGCCGGTCGTGGCGATGACCAGGCGGTCCGACGGCGTGCTGCGGATCTGGTCCTTCGCGATCAGCTGTGACTGGGGATACTCCAGGTACCCGAGCTCGGTAGCGATGCGGACGTTCTGCTCCATGCTGCGCCCGACCACGGCGACCTTGCGCTCGAAGCTGCGGGCGGCATCGAACACCTGCTGGACGCGGGCGATGTTGCTGGCGAACGTGGCCACGATCACGCGCCCGTCGAGCGGCTCCATGATCTCCCGGAACGCCTCGCCGACGGTCCGCTCGGAGGGCGTATAGCCCGGGTTCTCGGCGCGGGTCGAGTCGGAGAGGAGGCACAGCACTCCCTCCTCGCCCACCTTCGCGAGGGCATGGAAATCCGAGGGCTTGCCGTCCACCGGGGTGTGGTCGAACTTGAAGTCGCCGGTGTGCACGACGATCCCGACCGGTGTGCGGATGATGAGCCCCATGGCGTCGGGGATCGAGTGCCCGATGCGGAACGCCGTCACCGTGAACGGCCCCACCGTGACGGTCTCGCCCGCCTCCAGGGCAAGCATCGGGTTGTTGGTGAGGTGGTGCTCCTTGACCTTGTTCGAGAGCAGGCCGCGGGCCAGCGTCGACGCGTAGATCGGGACGCCCGGGAAGTCGGGCAGCACGTACGGCAGCCCGCCCACGTGGTCCTCGTGGGCGTGGGTGATGATGAAGGCGCGGACGGCCTCGCGGCGCTCCCGGAGGTAGGTGACGTCGGGCACGACGAGATCGATCCCGAACATCTCCTCGTCGGGGAACATGAGCCCGCAGTCCACGACGACGATGTCCTCGCCGTACTCGAACACGTACATGTTCTTGCCGATCTCGCCGACCCCGCCCAGCGGGATGATGCGCAGCGGCGTCGATTCGGCCAGCCGCTCGGAAGAGGACCGGGCCGCGGCCGTGCTCCTGGCCGACCTGGTGGGCGAGGCAGGCGACGGCGCGGTGGTGGGCCGTCGGGCGGTTCGGGTTGCCATCAGAAGAGCGTCATCTGGTCGGTCCGGTCGCTGTCATCGGGTGCGTCCTCCGTGGCGGGCGCGAGGGGTGGTTGCTCGTCCGGCACGGCGGGTTCGGCCGCCGGGCCTGCGTCGAACGTCGCGTCGTCGGGCGTGTCTGCTTCGGCCTCCAGGTCGGCCCCGGGCGGCGCGCCGGCGGCCGGGCGCGAGGCCCCCTCCTCCGCGTCGACTCCCGCGCCCTCGATCCGCGTGGAGCGAGCCTTGCGCGCGTCGAGCAGGACCTGCGGCAGGTTGGCCATGTCCGCGACGAGCGTCTCCTTGAGGGCGGTCTGCCTGAAGGCCGCGGCTGGATGGTACATCGCGAACGCCACCGCGGAGGGGGCTCCCGTCGCGGGATCGACCGGTCGGACGGTGCCGTGGGCCGTGGAGATCTTCGCGCCCGGCATGAACGTCCCGAGCGAGTAGCGGCCGAGCGTCACGACCACGGCCGGGTCCAGCGCCTCGAGCTGGCGGTGCAGGAACCCCGCGCAGGCCGCTATCTCGTCGGGCTCCGGGTCGCGGTTTCCCGGGGGCCGGCATTTCACCACGTTGGTGATGAAGACCGCGTCGCGGCGCCATCCCACGAGCTCGAGCAGCTCGGTGAGGAGCCCCCCGGCCGCGCCCACGAAGGGGCGGCCCTGCTGGTCCTCGTTCTGTCCGGGCCCCTCGCCCACGAAGACGACCTCGGTCTCGGGGTGACCTTCGCCCGGGACCGCGTGGGTGCGCCCGCGGTGCAGGCGGCAGGCCGTGCAGCCCCTGACCTCGGCGGCGAGCTGCTCGAGGGCGGCCGCCCGCTCGCCGGGGGTCACCGGGCCACCCGTGTCACGGCGGACCCGAGCCCGGGAGCCGGCAGCGTGCCCGCCTCAGGCTCCCACGCCCGCGGCGCGCCTCGACGCGGCGGGCAGCCAGCCATGCTCCAGGAGCAGCTCCGCGATCTGCACGGCGTTGGTGGCGGCACCCTTGCGCAGGTTGTCGGCCACCACCCAGAACGCCAGCCCCCGCCCGTCCTCCATCGACGCGTCCGCGCGGATGCGTCCCACGAACACGTCGTCGGTCCCGGCCGCGTGGGTGGCCAGGGGATAGCGGTGCTCCCGCGGCTCGTCCACCACGATGACGCCGGGCGTGGCGGCGAACAGCGCGCGCGCCTCGTCGGGCCCGAGAGGATCGCGAGTCTCGACGTGGACCGCCTCCGAGTGGCCCACGAAGACGGGCACGCGCACGGCCGTGCACGAGACGCGCAGGTCGGGCATGTGGAGGATCTTCCGGCTCTCGGTGACGACCTTCCACTCCTCCCGGGAGTACCCGTTGTCGAGGAAGACGTCTATCTCGGGGAGCGCGTTGAACCCGATCGGGTGCGGGTACACGCGGGCCTCCTTCTCGGCGCCGGTGGCGTGCGCGCGGACCTGTGCCTCGAGCTCGTCGACGGCCTTCTCGCCGGTGCCGGCGACCGCCTGGTACGTGTCGACGATCACCCGCTCCAGGCCGGCGCTGTCCCTGAGCGCCATGAAGAGCGGCATGAGCTGCATGGTGGAGCAGTTCGGGTTGGCGACGATGCCCTCGTGGGCCGCCGCGTCCGCGTCGTTCACGCCGGCCACCACCAGCGGGATCCCGGGCTCCATGCGCCACGCCGACGAGTTGTCGATGACGGTGCACCCCCGCCGCGCGGCCTCCGGCGCGAGCGCCTTCGATACGGAGCCTCCGGCCGAGAACAGCGCGACGTCCACCCCTTCGAAGGCATCCGGCGTCGCCTCGATCACCGGGTAGGTCCGCCCGTCGACCGTCAGCTCGGTCCCGGCGGACCGGGCGGAGGCCATCGCCCGCAGCTCGCGGAACGGGAAGGCGCGCTCGTGCAGGATGTGGATCATGGTCCGGCCCACCAGCCCGGTGGCGCCACAGACGGCGACCACGGGGCGGGAGTCGGCTGCGTTGATCTCGGGCATGGCGGTGCTGGACTCCGATCGTGAGTGGGCGATGCCCGGATGATACCCCGCTGCCGTGGCGGCACGGCGGCGTGGCAGCCCGGCGGCGTGGCCGCCCGGCAGCCCGGCGGCGCCGGGACCACGAACGAGGCCGGGACCATCGGGCCCCGGCCTCGTGCTTGCGCGGTACCGGCCGACCCGCGGGAGCGAGCCCCCGGGCCTGGCGTCCGGCTCAGGCGTTCTGCCGAGCCAGGTGCCGCTGCATGGCGGCCTTGCGCGACAGGTTGACGCGCCCCTGCCGGTCGATCTCGGTGACCATCACCATGACCTCGTCGCCGATCGACACGACGTCCTCGACGCTCGGGACGTGGTAGTCGGCCAGCTCGCCGATCCGCACGAGCCCCTCCTTGCCGGGGAGGATCTCCACGAACGCGCCGAAGGTCATGATCCGGGTCACCTTGCCGAGGTAGGTCGCCCCGACCTCGACGTCGCGGGTCAGCCCCTCGATGGTCTGGATCGCGCGGCGCAGGTTCTCGCCGTTGACCGCGGAGATCTCGACCGAGCCGTCGTCCTCGACGTTGATCTCGGTGCCGGTGTCCTCCTGGATCTTCCGGATCATGGAGCCACCCTTGCCGATGACGTCGCGGATCCGGTCGGGGTTGATCTTGATGGTGACGATGCGCGGCGCGAAGTCGCTCATCTGCTCGCGGCTCTGGGGCAGCACATCGAGCATCCGGTCGAGGATGAAGAGCCGCGCCACGCGCGCCTTCTCCAGCCCGTCGCGGATGATCGACTCGTTGATGCCCTTGATCTTGATGTCCATCTGCAGCGCCGTGACGCCCTCGCGCGTCCCGGTCACCTTGAAGTCCATGTCGCCGAACGCGTCTTCCTTGCCGAGGATGTCGGTGAGGACCGCGTACCGGCCGTTCTCGCCGCTCACCAACCCCATCGCGGCACCGGCAACCGGAGCCTTGAGGGGAACGCCGGCGTCCATGAGGGCCAGCGTGGATCCGCAGGTCGACGCCATCGACGTCGAGCCGTTCGACGTCACGCACTCGCTCACGAGCCGGATGACGTAGGGGAACTCGTCCGCCGAGGGCAGGACCGGCAGGAGGGCCCGCTCGGCGAGCGCGCCGTGGCCGATCTCGCGGCGGCCGGGGCCGCGCATCGGCTTGTTCTCGCCGGTGCTGTAGGGCGGCATGTTGTAGTGGTGGAGGTAGCGCTTCGACTCCTCCGGGCTGATCGTGTCGATGCGCTGGACGTCTGACGACGGACCGAGCGTGGCGACCGTCAGGGCCTGCGTCTGCCCGCGGGTGAACAGCCCCGAGCCGTGCGCGCGCGGCAGCAGGCCGGCCTCGACCGAGATCGGGCGGATCGTCTCCAGGTCGCGCCCGTCCATGCGGATCCCCTCGCTGAGGACCAGCTCGCGGACGGTCTTCTTGTGGACCAGCGTGGTGAGCGACTTCGACAGGCGCGCCTCGCGGCGGCCGCGCTCGAACGTGGCGTCCGCCCCCTCCTGATCGCCCTTGCCGCGCATCCGGATGGACTCCGCGACCGCGTCGTGGAAGCCGTGGACCCGCGCGGGCAGGGTGCGGCCGAAGTACGCGACGAGCCCGGCCGTGGCCTCCGCGTCGGCGAGGGCGCGGTGGCTCGTCTCCTGCGCGACGCCGAAGAAGCGCGCGAGGTCGGCGAGCTTGTAGCTCTCCTGGTCCGGGTGCCCCTCGCGGGCGATCACGAGCGTGTCGAGGTACTGCCCCGGCTGATACCGGGTGCCGTCGCCGGCGGCCGCCTCGAGGAACCCGAGGTCGAACCCGACGTTGTGCCCGACCAGCACCGCCTCGCCGGCGAACGCGCGGAAGGCGCGGACGGCATCGGCCGGGCTGGGGGCATCCTTGACGTCGGCGTCGGTGATGCCGTGCATCTGGTTCCCGATGATCGGACGGCCCGGGTTCACGAAGGTCGACCAGCGGTCCACGATCTCGGTGCCGCGCATCCTGACGGCGCCGATCTCCAGCAGGTCCGCGGTGAGCGGGTCGCGGCCGGTGGTCTCGACGTCGACCACGACCAGCTCCCGCCCCTGCTCGATCGCCGCGGCGAAGTCGAGGACGCTCTCGGTGCCGGGTTCGAGGTAGGGGGTCCGCTTGGCCTTGCCGACCTGGCGCTGGAGGTCCTCCTGCAGGTCGAGCAGCGGGCCGAGGCTGCGGTGCGCGAAGACGATCGCGTCGGCCATCACGGCCTCGGGCAGGATCTTCGCGCCGGCCTCGACCATCATGATCGCGTCGCGCGTGCCCGAGACCACCAGGTCGAGCTCGGATTCCTCGAGCTGGCTGATGGTCGGGTTCAGCACGAGCTCGCCGTCGATCCGGCCGATCCGGACGGCGGCGACAGGCCCCTGGAAGGGGATCTCGCTGATGGTGAGGGCCGCGGAGGCCGCCAGCGTCCCGATGATGTCGGGGTCGTTCTCCTGGTCGGTGGAGAGGACCGTCAGCACGACCTGGACGTCATCCTTGTAGCCCGCGGGGAAGAGCGGGCGGATCGGGCGGTCGGTCAGGCGCGCGGCCAGGATGGCCGCCTCCGAGGGACGCGACTCGCGCTTGATGAAGCCGCCGGGGATCTTCCCGGCCGCGTACATCCGCTCCTCGAAGTCGACCGTCAGCGGGAAGAAGTCGAGCCCCGGGCGCGGCTCCGACCGGTTGGCGGTGCCGAGCACCACGGTGTCGCCGTAGCGCACGGTGACGGAGCCGCCCGCGAGACGCGCGAGCTTGCCGGTCTCGATGGTCAGCGTGCGACCACCGAACTCGGCGGATACTGAGACTGGCATCAGTCCTCCTCTGCGCGGAGGACGACCTTGCGCGCTGGACGCGCTCCCGGGGCCCATAGCGAACGCCCAGGGCTGCTGCCCTGGGCGTGGCCGTCAGCGGCGCTCCGCCCTAGCGGCGGAGTCCGAGCCGCGCGATCACGGCCCGGTAGCGGGCGTTGTCCTTGCGCACGAGGTACGCCAGGAGTCGGCGCCGTTGTCCAACGAGCTTGAGCAGGCCGCGACGCGAGTGGTTGTCCTTCGGGAACCGCCGAAGGTGCTCGGTCAGGTCCTTGATGCGCTCCGTGAGGAGTGCGATCTGGACCTCCGGCGAGCCCGTGTCGCCGTCCGTGACGGCAAACGAGCTGATCAGCGTTTCCTTGGTCTCCCGCGCGAGCGGCACTCGGTCCTCCGAACCTTCACATCACAACAATCAACCGGCGGAGTGTAACAGCCGCGCCCGCGCTCGGCAAACCGGTGTATTCGTCCGACACGCCCGTTACAACCACATCGCCGGCCGACATTGCCTTCCGGCTGTCCGCGCGTCCCCCGAAGTGTACCGGCCGACCCAGTGCCGGCGGCGGGGCCGTCGACGATCAGGGCGGCAGCAGCGGCGGTGTCCGGGGACGAGGCGATCGCCTCGCCCGACGGCGGCGTTCCGTCAGCGACAGCGACACGAGCATCAGCTCGTTCACGCGCCGCTCGAACTCCGGCACGGTCGCCTCGGGGATCGCGACGCACACCTCGCGCAGCGCCGTCTCGAGCTGGTACCAGATATCACCCTTGCGCACCTCGTAGAGGGGATACCGGGAGTTGATGACCACGCGGCGCACCCCATCCTCCACCACCATCGCGCTGCGCATCCGCGGGTCGAGCGCACGGATCACCACCTCGCCGATGGCACGGCCGCGGGCGCCCCTCCCGGACGGTCGCACCGGGGGCGCCTTGGCCTCGTCCTGCCGGCCAGGCACCGGGGGTTCGCCCTCGTCGCCCTCGTCGCCCTCGTCGCCCTCGTCCCCCTCGCCCTCGCCCGGCTGCGCATCGGCGATCGGCGGGGCGGGCTCGCCCGCCTGCTCGTCGGGCGCCGGCTCCGCAGCGCGAACCGCCTCGTCCAGGCTCAGCTGCCCGTCACCGCGCATGCCGGCCGTCCCCTCCTCGCTCTCGAACAGCCGGCCGGATTCGAGAAGGCGCAGGGCGCGCGCCAGGATCCGCCGTACCTGGTCGGCGGTGCGGAGCGCCTGGGGGCTCGCGAGCCTGCCGGACTCCAGGCCGAGACGCCGGACCACCGGCGCCAGCAGCCGGTGCAGGCGCTGTTCGACGGCCGCCCACTCGTCGCTGCCCCGGTCCACGTCGCTCTTGTTCATGGTCACCGGTACGTGCGGCAGCTCGACCTCGCCCACCAGCCGGTTGAGCGCCGGGTGCGACGCGGGCCCGGCATGACCGAACCAGTCCGGCGATCCCACGAGGCGACCGAGGTGATACAGGCGCACCCCGGGGTCCGTGCCGGGTGGGGGCGGATCCGGGAGGAGCCAGTACCAGCCACGAACGATGCGCCCGCCGGCACGCACCGCCACTTCGTGTCGTTCCTCGAGCTGCCAGGCGGCCGGGACCACCGGCACGCGGTCGACCCGGATCACGATCTCGCCGGCCTCGAGCAGCGGTCGATAGGTCTCCGCGAGCCGCTGACGCAGCTTGCGGGCGTCCGGGTTCCGGTCGACGGCGCCGATCTCGATGCGGACGTACCCGAGCGGGGCGTCCACCGGCTTCGGGCGCTCCTGCAGCTCGTAGGTCCGCAGCCTGCTCCGGTCCCGGTAGTCCTGGTCGGAGAACCCGTAGGCCCGGTCGTCTCCGGCCCGTCCGGCCACGATCGCGAACCGGGCGCCAAGGTGCCCGACCGCCGCCTTCCCTCCCTGCCCGTAGCGACCGATCCGTTCGCCGGCCCGCTTGCGCGATCCGCCCCAGCGCAGGTACTCGCGCTCGAGGTCGCGCGGTCCCATCCCCTCGCCACCCACGACCGTGAGGACGAGGATCCCGGGCCGGATCGAGAGGTCGACAGCGAGCGGACGGCCGGGCACGCGCGAATCCACCGCGTTGTCCACGAGCTCGAGGATCGCGTCGACCGGGGTGCGGTAGTTGGCGAAGAGCGCGGCGGTGAGGCGCGGGTCGATCCGCTCGCGGACGACACGCGTGCGCCGCGCTGCCGGTCCGGACGACCCCGACCCGGTGCTCACGGGCTGCGCGGGTCGCCGATGCCGCGGGCTTGCGTGCCGCCGACGCGCCGCGTGTCGCGCCGGGCTGGCGTGCCGCGACGGCCCCTCGCGCCACGCGCGGCGAGGATCGCCCGGGCACGTGCCGCATCCCGGTCCATCTGCGCGACCAGGGCCTGCGCCGATTCGAACCGCCGCTCCGCGCGCTGCCGCCGCACGAACGCGACCCGCAACCGTTCCCCGTAGAGATCGTCGTCGACCCCGAACAGGTACGCCTCCAGGATCCGGGAACCGGGCTCGAACGTGGGCCGCACGCCCAGCGACGCGACCCCGCCCGCCGTACGTGCCGGAT